>NZ_JBVHYH010000070.1:0-33492 GCF_055569135.1 Kitasatospora sp. NPDC029367 | reverse complement strand
GTGGGCGGGGGGGGAAGTCACTCTGTCCAACTGACCGTCCCCGAACGATGGGGCTCTTGTCCCCTCGCTGGGGTGGGTGCCGGCACCGCTCGGGTCCCCGCCACCCACCCGTGCCCAGGACCCGACAGCCCCAGGAGCCCACCCATGACCAGTGATTCGGCGGCGTCGGAGGCGGAGGCCACCGCCCGGCGCTGCGCGGAGGCCATGTACGCCGACGACCGGACGTGCCAGGCGCTCGGCATCACCATCGACCAGGTCGGCCCCGGCCGCGCCACCGCCCGCCTCAAGCTCGCCGACACCATGGTGAACGGCCACGGCACGGCGCACGGCGGATACCTGTTCCTGCTCGCCGACGCGGCCTTCGCCTACGCCTGCAACACCCACGGCGTGGCCACCGTGGCCCAGGCGGCCCAGGTGACCTTCCTGCGCCCGGCCTCGGCCGGGGACGAGCTGGCCGCCGAGGCGGTGGAGCGCTCCCGGTTCGGCCGCAGCGGGATCTACGACGTCACGGTGCGCCGGGCGGACGGCAAGGTGATCGCCGAGTTCCGCGGCCAGAGCCAGTCGCTGCCCGGCCAGCCCGTCTCCTCCTCCCGCCCGCAGCCGAAGGACCGGTGATCCCCATCAACACCACACCCGACATCAGGCCCTGGGACCGGCGGGCGCTCCAGGTCACCGAGGAGATCATCGACCGGGTCGGGGCCGAGGACCTCGACCGGCCGACCCCCTGCTCGGAGTGGACGCTGCACAAGCTGCTGGCCCACATGATCGGCCAGAACCACGGCTTCGCCGCCGCCGCCGAAGGCGTGCGGACCGAGCGCGCCGACTGGGCGGACCGCGAGTTCGGCGACGACTGGGCCGGCGCCTTCCGGGCCTCCTCGGCCCGGGTGAGCCGGGCCTTCGCCCGCGAGGGCGTGCTGGACGGCGAGTTCTGGCTGCCCGAGGTGCGCGGCGGACAGATGTTCCCGGCCCGTACGGCGATCGGCTTCCACTTCGTCGACTACGTGGTGCACGGCTGGGACGTGGCCGCCGCGATCGGGGTGCCCGCCGGGTTCGAGCCCGAGCTGCTCGACGCGGTGCTGCCGTACGTCGAGGAGGTGCCGGACGGGAGCAACCGGCTCCAGCCCGGGTCCTCCTTCCGGCCGGGGCTGCCCACCGGCAGCACCGACCGGCTGGACCGGATCCTGGCGATGCTCGGACGCTCGCCCCGCTGGCCGGCCGAGCCGGGCGACGCGGCCGGAGCGGGTGCACCGCTCTCCGGCGCCGCGGGGCCGGGGGAGCCGGGCGCCGGGGCGTGACCCGCGCGCGCGACCTCCCGCTGCTGCTGGCCGCCACCTTCGCCGTCTTCTCCGACTACGCGCCGCTGCTCTCGGTGGTGCCGCTCTGGTCCGCGACCGGGGGCTCCTCGGGCGTCGGCGCCGGGGCGGCCACCGGGGTGACCATGGGCGCGGGCATCCTGGTGCAGCTGTGCATGGGCCGGCTGGTCCGGGTGCTCGGCCTGCGCCGGCTGCTGATCACCGGCTCCCTGCTGCTCAGCCTGCCGACGGCGGCCTACCTGCTGTCGCCCGCGCTGGGGTGGGTGCTGGCCGTCTCGGTCGTCCGGGGCGCGGGGTTCGGCATGGCCGCCGTGGCGGGCAGCGCGCTGGCCGCCGAACTGGCCCCGCCGGGCCGGCGGGCCTCGGTGGTCGGCTGGTACGGGGCCGCGGCGGGGCTCCCGCAGGTGATCTGCCTGCCGCTGGGGGTGTGGTGCGCGCAGACCTCCGGCTTCCCGGCGGTGTTCCTGGGTGCGACGGTGCTGGGCGGGCTCGCGGTACCGCTCGCCTGGGCGCTGGTGGTGCCGTCCGCGGCGCCGGGCGGCGGGCCGGCCGTGGAGCCTGCCGCGGTGGAGGCCTTGGTGGAGGCGTCCGCGCCGGCGCCGACGGCTCCGCCGCACCCGTCGGCCGGCGGATTCGCGCCGCTGGTCGGCCTGTTGGCGCTGCTGGCCGCCAGCGCGGCCGCGGTGGGCGGCGTCACCTCGTTCGTGGCCTTCGCGCTGCCGGCCCCGGGAGCGGCGGCGGTGGTGCTGTTCGCACTGTCCGCCGCCATGATCCTGGGCCGGCTGGCGGCGGGCGGGCTCGCCGACCGGATCGGCGAGGGCCGCACGCTGGTCCCGGCGGTGATCGCGGCGGCCCTCGGCACGGGCGGCATCGCCGCGGCGGTGCTGCTCACCGCTGCGGCGAAGGTCCCGGCGGCCCTGGCGGCCGTGCTCTGCGGGGCGGGGTTCGGGGCGCTGCAGAACGAGACCCTGGTGCTGGTGTTCGCCCGGACCGGACCGGCCCGCCGCGGCATGGCCAGCACCGCCTGGAACATGGCGTACGACGTGGGCACCGGGGCCGGCTCCCTGCTGGTCGGTGTCGCCTCCCGGCTGGTCGGGGTCGGTGGGGCCTTCCTGCTGTCGGCCGCGGTGGTGGCCGCGGTGCTGCCGGGGGCGTGGGCGCGCCCGAAACCGGGGGAGTCGCAGCCCGGCCAGGAGCAGCCCGGTCAGCAGCAGCCCGGTGAGCAACAGCCGGGCCCGTCCGGCCCGCCGCAGCCCGGTCAGACCGGCGCGGGGACCGGGACCCGTCGGCGGACCTGACCCGGAACGGTGGCCTCCGCCATCCGGGCCGCGCAGTCCGCGATCGCCCGGATCCGGGCGTTCTCCTCGGCGGTGCGCCAGATCAGCGCCACCGGCGCCGGTGGCAGGTCGTGGATCCGGACGAACGCCACGTCCGGCTGGGCATAGTAGCGGGCCACCGACTCCGCCAGCGGCGCCACCCCCTTCCCGGCGGCCACCAGGGACAGGATCTCCTGGCAGGTCTGCACCTCCTGGCCCCGGCGCAGCACGTGCCCGGCGGGCGTCGCCAGCGGCAGGTGGAAGTCCCGCCAGTAGTCGGGTGCGGTGTTGGCCAGCGCGAACACCGTCTCGTGCGCGATCTCCTCGATCGAGATCGACTGCCGCTCGGCGACCGGGTGGTCCAGGGCGACCGCCAGCATCCGCGACTCCAGGCCGATCACCGGCCCCACCGTGATGTCCGGCTCCTCGATCGGCAGCCGCGCCACCAGCGCGTCCACCTCGCCCCGGCGCAGCGGGCCGAGCAGGTCGCTGCACGCCACCTCGTGCAGGGTGATGTCGCACTCCGGGGCGTACGCCTGCCCGGCGCGTATCAGGCCCGCCGCGTACGACCCGCCGGCCGCGCCGGTGAAGCCCAGCCGCAGCTGTCCGTCGACGCCGCAGGCCTGGGCCACCGTCTCGGAGTACACGGCGGTCATCTCCTGGTAGAGCGGCCGCAACCGGTCGACCAGGCCCACCCCCAGTCTGGTCAGCCTGACTTGACGGCTGGTCCGCTCGAACAGCTGGCCGCCGATGCGCTGCTCCACGTCCCGCAGCGTCTGGCTGACCCTGGACTGCGACACGCGCAGTCTCCTGGCGGCCTGCCCGAAGTGCAGTTCCTCTCCGAGCGTCAACAGTGTCCGTACCTCCCGCAGGTCCAGCACCGGAACCGACCCCTCCCGAATAGACATGTCTGCCTCAACAGAACGCACGGTCCTTACAATGCCGCATGACCAGCCGCTTGTTCGGGTAATCCCCAGTCTCCCGAACTCGGAGGCTCCGGTCCACGCAGTGGCCGGATTCGTACGGTGGCGGCCGGCTCCCGGTGCGGCGGGCGAGCGCCCGGGCGGCCTCCCGGCGTGACCGGCGTCACGGTCGGTGCGGGGCGGCGGAGTGCCCGGAGATCCCGACCTGACGGCCCGAGTGCGTCCATTCCTGACGGTCCCGATACTCGATGAGGTATTGACGCGACTAAGGACGCTGATACTGTGTCGATCACGCAGACAGCTCAGGGGTGCATGCCGACTACGGGGAACGGGTCGGCGGGGGCCGGAGCTGGACCGGGTGACGGTGCATCAGGCCGCTTGAGGGAGTGGCCCGTTGCGCCGTGCCCGGTCGCCTGCGGTCCGATAGTCCGGGTTCACGGGGGTGCATCGATGCAGGGCATGGCTGGGCGCGAAGCGGACGGTCTCCCGCCCCGGGCGGTCGCGGTGGTCGGGATCGGCTGCCGCTTCCCGCAGGCGGACGGGCCGGAGGCGTTCTGGCGGCTGCTGCGGGCCGGCGGTGACGCCGTCACCGAGCGCCCCGGCGACCGGGGGCCGGCCCGCGGCGGCTTCCTCGACCGGGTGGACGGCTTCGACCCGGAGTTCTTCGGCATCTCCCGCCGCGAGGCCGTCGCGATGGACCCGCAGCAGCGGTTGGCGCTCGAACTGGCCTGGGAGGCCCTGGAGGACGCCAGGACCGGACCGGCCGGGCTCGCCGGCAGCCGGACCGGAGTCTTCCTCGGCGTGATCGCCGACGACTACGCCACGCTGCTGCACGGCCTCGGCCCCGACGCGGTCACCGGGCACACCCTGACCGGACTGCAACGCGGGGTGACCGCCAACCGGATCTCCTACGCGCTGGGCCTGCACGGGCCGAGCCTGGTGGTGGACACCGGACAGTCCTCCTCGCTGACCGCCGTGCACCTGGCCTGCGCCAGCCTGCGCAGCGGCGAGTCCGAACTCGCCCTGGCCGGCGGGGTGAGCCTGATCCTGGCGCCGCAGAGCACCCTGGCCCTGGAGCGGGCCGGGACGCTCTCCCCCGCCGGGCGCTGCCACACCTTCGACGCCCGCGCCGACGGCTACGTCCGCGGTGAGGGCGGCGGGGTGGTCGTCCTCAAGCTGCTGGAGGCCGCCGTCCGGGACGGCGACCGGATCCACGCCGTCATCCGCGGCAGCGCGCTGAACAACGACGGGGCCACCGAGACGCTGCCCACCCCCGGCCGGGAGTCGCAGCGGCGGGTGCTGCTCGCGGCCTGCGCCGACGCGGGCGTCGAGCCGGGCGAGGTCCAGTACGTCGAACTGCACGGCTCGGGCACCCGGGCCGGGGACCCGGTCGAGGCCGCCGCGCTCGGCGCGGCCCTGGGCACCGCCCGGGCGGCGGGCGAACCCCTGCTGGTCGGATCGGTCAAGACCAACATCGGCCACCTGGAGGGCGCGGCCGGGATCGCCGGGTTCATCAAGGCCGTGCTGTGCGTCGGCGCGCGCGAGCTCGTGCCCAGCCTGAACCACACCGGGCCCGGCGGGCGGATCCCGCTGGACGAGCTCAACCTGGCGGTCAACACCGGACTCCGGGACTGGCCGGCGCCGGAGCGGCCGCTGCTCGCCGGGGTCAGCTCCTTCGGCATCGGCGGTACCAACTGCCACGTGCTGCTGGCCGACTGGCGCGCGGGCGGGCCCGCACCGGCGGGCGGCCGGGGCGCGGCCGGGGCGCTGCCCTGGGTGCTCTCGGGGCGGGACGAAGGCGCGCTGCGGGACCAGGCGGAGCGGCTGCGGGCCCGGGTGACGGAGCGTCCGGAGCTCGAACCGGCCGCGGTGGGCCGCTCGCTCGCCGTCACCCGCAGCACCTTCGAACAGCGCTGCGTCGTCGTCGCGGACGACCGGGCGGCCTTCCTCGCCGCCCTGGCGGCACGGGCGGCCGGGCAGCCGTCGGCGGCCGTGGTCGAGGGGCGGCACGACGGGCCGCCGGTCCGCCCGGTCTTCGTCTTCCCCGGCCAGGGCTCCCAGTGGGCGGGCATGGCGGCGGAGCTGCTCGACGACGAGCCGGTCTTCGCCGAGCGGATCGAGGCCTGCGCGCAGGCCCTCCGCCCCCACGTGGACTGGTCGTTGACCGAGGTGCTGCGCGGCGCCGAGGGCGCGCCGGCCCTGGCGGGCGACGAGGTGATCCAGCCCGCGCTGTGGGCGGTGATGGTGTCGCTGGCCGCGCTGTGGCGCTCGGCCGGGGTGGAGCCCGCCGCCGTGGTGGCCCACTCCCAGGGCGAGATCGCCGCGGCCACCGCGGTGGGCGCGCTGTCGCTGGCGGACGGCGCGCGGATCGTCGCGCTGCGCAGCCGGCTGCTGAACCGGATCGCCGGCCGCGGCGGACTGCTGTCCGTCGAACTGCCGGCCGGGGAGGTCGAGTCGGACCTCGCGACGGTGGACCGGGCGCTGTCGGTCGCGGCCGTCAACGGCCCCGCGCACACCGTGGTCGCCGGCCCGGCCGCCGCGCTCGACGCGCTGGCCGCCCACTACGGGCCGCGGGTGCGGACCCGCCGGGTGCCGATCGACTACGCCTCGCACAGCGCGGCCGTCGAGGAGCTGCGGGAGGAGCTGCTCACCGCCTTCGCCGGGATCGCCCCGCGCGCCGTCGACGTGCCGTTCCACTCCACCGTCACGGCGGCGCCGGTGGACACCGCGGAGCTGGACGCCCGCTACTGGTACCGCAACCTGCGCGAGCCGGTGCGATTCGGGCCGGCCGTCGAGCAGCTGCTGGACGCGGGCCACACCGCCTTCCTGGAGATCAGCCCGCACCCGGTGCTGGCGCTGGGCATCCGGCAGGCGATCGACGCGCGCGGCGGCGCGGGCGCGGTGCTCGGCACCCTCCGGCGCGGGCGCGGGGACCGGCGCCGCTTCCTCACGGCGGCGGCCGAGGCCTTCGTCCGGGGCGTCGCGGTGGACTGGGCGGCGCTGCTGCCCGGCTCGGTGCCGCTGGTCGACCTGCCGACGTACCCGTTCCAGCGGCGCTCCTGCTGGCCGGCCGGGCTGCCGGGGGCGACGCCCGGGGTGGGAACTGCCGTGGCGGAGGCGGCAGTTCGGCCCGCCGCGCTCCAGGTCGCGCCTGCCGTACCGCAGGCGCCTGTCGTACCGCAGGCCCCCGCCCTGGACCAGCGGGCGCTGCTGGAGCTGGTCCGGAGCCACACCGCCGTGGTGCTGGACGCCGGTTCGGCCGCCGAGGTCCGGCCCGGCCGGACCTTCCGGGAACTGGGCCTGGACTCCGCCATGGCGCTCGAACTGCGCGACCGGCTGTCGGCCGCGACCGGCCTGACGCTGGAGAGCACCGTCCTGTACGACCACCCGAGCCCGCTCGCCCTGGCCGCCGCGATCGGGGCGCTCCGGCCCGGCCCGGCGCCGGTCGAGCAGCCCCCGGCACCGGCCGCAACCGGAGCGCCGGAGCCGGACGGTGCGTCGGAGCCGGACGTGACCCGTGCGCCGGAGCCGGACAGCGCGTCGGAGCCCGACAGAGCGCCGGAGTCGGACGAGGACGACCCCGTGGTCATCGTCGGCATGGCCTGCCGCTACCCCGGCGGGGTGCGCTCGCCCGAGGACTTGTGGCGCCTGGTCGACGCCGGGACGGACGCCACCGGGGACTTCCCGGAGGACCGCGGCTGGGACCTGGCCGCACTGTTCCACCCGGACCAGGAGCGGACCGGCACCTCGTACGTCCGCCGCGGCGGCTTCGTCCGGGACGCGCCGGACTTCGACGCGGAGTTCTTCGGGATCAGCCCCCGCGAGGCACTCGCCATGGACCCGCAGCAGCGGATCCTGCTGGAGGTCGCCTGGGAGGCGCTGGAGCGCGCCGGGATCGACCCGACGGCGCTGGCGGGCAGCCGGACCGGCGTGTTCGCCGGGGCGATGCACGCCGACTACGGGCCCGGCATGGAGACGGCCGGCCCCGGCGTCGCCGGGCACCTGCTGACCGGCACCAGCGTGAGCGTGGTCTCCGGCCGGATCGCCTACCTGCTCGGCCTGAACGGCCCCGCGCTGACCGTGGACACCGCCTGCTCGGCCTCGCTGGTGGCGCTGCACCAGGCGGTGCGCTCGGTGCGCTCCGGGGAGTGCACGCTCGCCCTGGCCGGCGGCGTCACCGTGATGGCCACCCCAGGCATGTTCGTGGAGCTCTCCCGCCAGCGGGTGCTGGCCGCCGACGGCCGCTGCAAGGCGTTCTCCGCGCAGGCGGACGGCACCGGCTGGGGCGAGGGCGCCGGCATGGTGGTGGTCGAGCGGCTCTCCGCCGCCCGCCGCCACGGCCACCCGGTGCTGGCGGTCGTCGCGGGCAGCGCCGTCAACTCCGACGGCGCCTCCAACGGGCTGTCCGCGCCGAACGGCCTCGCCCAGCAGCGCGTCATCCAGGACGCCCTCGCCGACGCCGGGCTCGCCCCGCGGCAGGTCGACGCCGTCGAGGCGCACGGCACCGGCACCGCGCTGGGCGACCCGATCGAGGCGAACGCCCTGCTGGCCACCTACGGGCAGGACCGGGCGGGGCGGCGGCCGCTCTGGCTGGGCTCGCTCAAGTCCAACATCGGGCACGCCCAGGCGGCTGCCGGTATCGGCGGCGTGATCAAGATGGTGCAGGCGATCCGGCACGCCACCCTGCCCGCGACCCTGCACGTCGACCGGCCGTCCCCGCACGTGGACTGGACGGCCGGGGCGGTGGCCCTGCTCGACCGGGCCCGGCCCTGGCCGCAGACCGGCGGGCCCCGGCGCGGCGGCGTCTCCTCCTTCGGGATCAGCGGCACCAACGCGCACGTCATTCTCGCCGAGCCGCCCGTCGTCGCGGCCGGTACTGCGGACACGGCGGACGCGCCGGGGACGGCGGAGCGGCCGCAGCGCCCGCCCGTGGTGCCCGTGGTGCTGTCGGCCCGCAACCCCGAGGCGCTGCGCGAGCAGGCCCGGCGGCTGGCCGCCGCCCCGCTGGACCCGACTGCGGCCGCACCGGCCCTGACCGCCCGTACCGCCTTCGACGAGCGCGCCGTGGTGATCGCCGCCGACCGCGCGGAGGCCGACCGGGCGTTGGACGCCCTGGCCCGTGGCGAGGAGCACCGTGCCGTCGTCACCGGCCGGGCCGGCGAGCCCGGGCGGACCGTCCTGGTCTTCCCCGGCCAGGGCGGCCAGTGGCAGGGGATGGCGGCGGCGCTCGCCGCCGAGAGCCCGGTCTTCGCGGCCCGGCTGGCCGAGTGCGAGCGGGCGCTCGCGCCGTACGTGGACTGGTCGTTGGCCGACGTCCTGGCCGGGGCGCCGCTGCTGGACCGGATCGACGTGGTGCAGCCCGCGCTGTGGGCCGTGATGGTGTCGCTGGCCGAACTGTGGCGCTCCGCCGGGGTCGTCGCGGACGCCGTGGTCGGCCACTCCCAGGGCGAGATCGCCGCCGCCGTGGTGGCCGGGGCGCTCTCGCTGGAGGACGGCGCCCGCGCCATCGCGCTGCGCAGCAGCGTGGCGATCGAGCTGATGGGCAAGGGCGCGATGGCCGTCGTCCCGCTGCCCGCGGCGCGGGTGCGGGAACGGCTCGTCGAGCCGCTGGCCGTCGCCGCGATCAACGGCCCCGGCAGTACGGCGGTGGCCGGGCCGCCGGCGGCGATCGCCGAACTGGTCGACGGCTACCGGGCCGAGGGCGTCGAGGCCCGGGTGATCCCGGCCGCCTTCGCCTCGCACTGCCCGGCGGTCGAACCGATCCGGGACCGGATCCTGGCCGGGCTGGCGCCGCTGGCCCCGCGCGGCGGCGGCACGGCGCTGATGTCCTCGGTCACCGCCGACTGGCAGGACGGCGCCGGTCTGGACGCCTCCTACTGGTACGCCAACCTGCGGCACACCGTGCGCTTCCAGGAGGCCGTCGAGGCGCTGATCGCCGCCGGCCACACCACCTTCGTCGAGGTCGGCCCGCACCCGGTGCTGGTCGGCAGCATCGGCCGGATCCTGGAGGAGGCCGGGGTCGAGGGGACGGTGACCGGCTCGCTGCGCCGCGAGGACGGCGGACTGCGCCGCTTCCTCACCTCCGCCGCCGAGGCCCACGTCCGGGGCCTGCCGGTCGCCTGGGACCGGCTCACCGGCCCCGGCACCGGCACCGCCGCCGCCGCCGCCGACTGCCCCGAGCTGCCCACCTACCCCTTCCGGGGGCGCCGCTACTGGCTCACCGCCACCGCCGGACCGACCGGCACCGCCGACCTCGGCCAGGCCCCGGCCGACCACCCGCTGCTCGGCGCGGCCGTCGAACTCGGCGACGGCGAGACGGTGTTCACCGGACGGCTGGCCGTCCGCAGCCACCCCTGGCTGGCCGACCACGCCCTCGCCGGGACGGTCGTGCTGCCCGGCAGCGCCTTCCTGGACCTGGCCCTGCACGCGGGTGCCCGGTCCGGGGCCGCCCGGATCGAGGAACTGACCGTCACCGCACCGCTGGTGCTGCCCGCGGACGGCGCCGTCGACCTGCGGGTCCGGATCACCGGCGAGGACGGGGCAGGGCTGCGGACCTGCCGGATCTCCGGCCGGGCGACCGGCGGGGTGACCGGCGCGGCGACCGGCGGGGAGTGGACCGAGCACGCCACCGGCACCCTCGCGGTCGCGAGCCCCGCCGCCGTACCCGCACCGGAGGCCGGGGAGTGGCCGCCGGCCGGCGCCGTGCCGGTGCCGCCGGAGCGCGCGTACCAGGACCTCGCCCTGCACGGCCACGCCTACGGGCCGGTGTTCCAGGGGTTGCGGGCCGCCTGGCGGCGCGACGGTGAGCAGTTCGCCGAGGCCGTCCTGCCCGAGCCGGCCGCCGAGGCCGCCGGGGCCCACCAGCTGCACCCCGCCCTGCTCGACGCCGCCCTGCACGGGCTGATCGCCGAAGCGCTGGAGCGGCAGGGGCGGCGCACCCAGCCGTTGCGCTGGCGCGGCGTGTCGCTGACCGGCGGGGCCGGCCCGACGGCCCTGCGGGTGCACGCGGAGCCCGCCGGGGACGGCGGCTTCCGGCTGACCCTGCGGGACGCCTCGGGGGCCGCGGTGGGGCTGGTCGAGTCGGTGGAGCTGTGTCCGGTCGCGGAGACCGGCGGCTCGGTCGATCCCGAGGCCGCCGCACGGGACTCGCTGTTCGCGCTGGGCTGGGAGCAACTGACGCAGTCTGACGTTGAATTGACTGAACATCAGAAAGCTGTCTGCTGGGAGGACCTCGACCTGGAGGCGCTGTGCACGGCGGCCGAGCCGCCCGCGCACGTCCTGGTGGACTGTCCGGCGGGTACGGACGGGACCGATCCGGCGACGGCGGCCCGTACCGTGACCCGTCGGACGCGGGACCTGCTCGGCCGCTGGCTGGCCGAGGAGCGGCTCGCCGGGGTCCGGCTGGTGCTGGTGACCCGTGGGGCGGTCGCCGTCCGGGACGGCGAGACCGTCCGGGACCTCGCCCAGGCGGCGGCCTGGGGGCTGGTGCGGACCGCCCAGGTCGAGCACCCGGGCCGGTTCGTCCTGGTCGATCTCGCCGCCGACCCGGCCGACCCGGCCGACCCGGCCGACCCGGCCGATGCTGCCGGTGCTGCCGGTGCGCCCGGTGCCGCCGGGGTACCGACCGCCGCCCTGACGCCGGAGGAGCACCAGCTGGCCGTCCGGGACGGTGCCGTCCTGGTGCCCAGGCTGCGATCCGCGGCGGGGGAGCGCGCGTTGACCGTACCGGCGGACGCGGCGGCCTGGCGGCTGGACCTGTCCCGGCCCGGCACCCTCGACGCCCTGGAGCTCCGCCCCTGCCCCGAGGCCGCCGCGGCACCGGGCCCCGGCCTGGTCCGGATCGCGGTCCGGGCCGCCGGGCTCACCTTCCACGACGTCCTGGGCGCGCTGGACCTGCACGCCGGGGACCCGGGCCCGCTCGGGCTGGAGGGCGCGGGCGTGGTCACCGCGACCGGTCCCGGGGTCACCGGGCTGGCCGTCGGCGACCGGGTGATGGGCCTGTTCCCCGCCGCCTTCGGCACCGTCGCCCACGCCGACCACCGCACCCTGGTGCGGATCCCCGAGGGCTGGTCCTTCACCCGGGCCGCCGCCGTGCCGGTCGCCCACCTGGCCGCCCTGCACGCGCTGGTCGAACTGGGCGGGGTGCGCGCGGGCGACGCCGTGCTGATCCACGCCGGGGCGGGCGGCGTCGGCACGGCCGCCGTCCAACTTGCCCGGCACCTGGGCGCGGAGGTCTTCGCGACCGCCGCCCCCGCCAAGTGGCCCGCGCTGCGCGCCCTCGGGGCGGACGACGACCACCTGGCCTCCTCCCGGGAGCCCGGCTTCGGCGAGCGGTTCGCCGAACTCCCCTCCGGCGCACGGGGGATGGCGGTGGTGCTGAACTCGCTGACCGGGGAACTCGTCGACGAGTCGCTGCGGTCGCTGCGCCCGGGCGGCCTGCTGGTCGAACTCGGCCGGGCCGACCGGCGCGACCCTGCCGAGGTGGCCGCCGCCCACCCCGGCGCCCGCTACCGGGCGATGAACCTGCTGGAGCTGCCGCCCGAGCACCTCGGCCGGCTGCTGCGCCGGGTGGTCGAGCTGTTCGCCGAGGGCGCGTTCGGCCGGGCCCCGGTGACCGACCTGGACGTGCGGCGCGCCCCCGAGGCCTTCGGGCTGCTGAGCCGGGGCGGGCACGTCGGCAAGGTCGTGCTGACCGTGCCGCCGGTCCTCGACCCGGACGGGACCGTCCTGATCACCGGCGGGACGGGCGCCATCGGCCGGGCCCTCGCCCGGCACCTGGTCACCGCCCACGGCGCCCGGCGGCTGCTGCTGGCCGGACGGCGCGGCGCGGCGGCGCCCGGCGCGGCCGAACTCGCCGCCGAACTGGCGCAGTCGGGCGCCGAGGTGCGGTTCGCGGCGGTCGACGTCGCCGACCGGGCCGCCGTGGCCGCGATGATCGCCGCCGTCCCCGAGCGGCACCCGCTGACCGCGGTGGTGCACGCCGCGGGCGTGGTGGACGACGCCCCGATCACCTCGCTCACCCCCGACCGGATCGACCGGGTGATGCGGACCAAGGCCGACGGTGCCTGGCACCTGCACGAGTTGACCGCCGGCCACCCGCTCACCGCCTTCGTGCTGATCTCCTCGGTGATGGCGACGCTCGGCGGCGCCGGGCAGGGCGGCTACACCGCCGCCAACGCCTTCCTGGACGCGCTCGCCCGGCACCGCCGCACCCAGGGCCTGCCCGGGCTCGCCCTCGGCTGGGGCCTGTGGGACGACCCGGACGGCATGCTCGGCGGGCTGAGCGCCGCCGACCGCGCCCGCTTCGCCCGGGCCGGACTGGTCGCGATGGCGCCCGAGCTGGGCCTCGCCCTGCTGGACGCGGCCCTGCCCTCCCCGCACGCCGCCCTGCTGCCCGCCCGGCTGGACCGGGCGGCGCTGCGCGAGCTCGGCGGCGAGCTGCCGCCGGTGCTGCGCGGGGTCCTGGCGGCCGCCGGAGCACAGCGGCCGGGGCACGCCCCCGGGCGGCGGAACCGGCCGTTGCGGGAGGAGCTGGCCGGGCTGGGCGCCGACGAACGCGCCGAGCTGCTGGCCGAGCTGATCCGCACCCAGATGGCCGCCGTACTGGGCTGCCGTCCCGAGGCCGTCCCGGCCGACCGGCCGTTCGGCGAGCTCGGCTTCGACTCGCTCACCTCGGTCGAGTTCCGCAACCGGCTCGGCGCGGCGACCGAGGTCAAGCTGCCCGTCACCCTGCTGTTCGAGGCGCCGACGCTGCCGGAGCTGGTCGCGGTGCTGGACGCCGCGCTCGTACCGGCCGAGCCGTTGGCAGCCGAGCCGATGGCAGCGGAGCCGGAGCCGGAGCCGCAGCCGGCAGCGGAGACGGCGGCGGACACGGCCGATCCGGCGGAGGACGTGACGGCGCTGATCGAGGCCGCCACCGCCGAGGAGCTGTTCGCCTTCATCGACCGTCAGCTCGCCTGACCCCTCGCCTCCTCCCCTCTCCCCCCACGCAAGGACCGATCCGCCATGGCAACAGCACCAGCACCGGCAACAGCATCAGCACCGGCACCGGCCGCCGACGAGAAGCTGCTCGGCTACCTCAAGCGCCTCACCGTCGACCTGCACCGGACCCGCGAGCGCCTGCGCGAAGTGGAGGAGGGCGGCCGGGAGCCGATCGCCATCGTCGGCATGGCCTGCCGCTACCCGGGCGGCGTCGACTCGCCCGAGGCCCTGTGGCGGCTGCTGGCCTCCGGCGGGGAGACCGTCGGCGCGTTCCCCCGGGACCGCGGCTGGGCGGAGGGCCTGCACGACCCCGCCGACGGCGGGGGTCCGAGCCTGACCGGCTCCGGCGGCTTCCTGCGCGACGCGGCCGACTTCGACGCGGCCTTCTTCGGCATCAGCCCGCGCGAGGCGCTGGCCATGGACCCGCAGCAGCGGCTGCTGCTGGAGACCGCCTGGCGGGCCTTCGAGGACGCCGGGATCGACCCGGAGTCGGTGCGCGACAGCGAGACCGGGGTGTTCACCGGGCTGTCCTGCCTGGACTACGGGCAGGGGCGCGGCGAGGTGCCCGAGGAGGCGGAGGGCTTCCTGACCACCGGCTCGGTGGGCGGCGCCGCCGCCGGCCGGATCTCGTACACGCTGGGCCTGCGCGGCCCCTCGCTGACCGTGGAGACGGCCTGTTCGTCCTCGCTGGTGGCGCTGCACCTGGCCGTGCAGTCGCTGCGTCGCGGCGAGTGCACGATGGCGCTGGCGGGCGGTGCGACGGTGATGTCCACCCCGCAGCTGTTCACCGAGTTCACCCGGATGCAGGGGCTGTCGCCGGACGGCCGATGTCGCCCGTTCTCGGCGCAGGCCGCGGGCAGCGGGCTCGCCGAGGGCGTGGGCGTGCTGCTGGTGGAGCGGCTGTCGGACGCCCGGCGGCTGGGCCACCCGGTGCTGGCCGTGGTGCGCGGCAGCGCGGTGAACCAGGACGGTGCCAGCAACGGCTTCACCGCGCCCAGCGGCTCGGCCCAACAGCGGGTCGTCCGGCAGGCGTTGGCCGACGCGCGGCTCTCGCCCGGTGACGTCCAGGTGGTGGAGGCGAGCAGCACCGGCACCCCGCTCGGCGACCCGATCGAGGCCCGCGCCCTGCTGGCCGCCTACGGGCGCGACCGGGACCCAGGGCAGCCGCTGCGGCTCGGCTCGCTCAAGCCCAACATCGGGCACACCCAGGCGGCGGCGGGCGTCGCCGGGGTGATCAAGACCGTGCTGTCGCTGCGGTACGGGCGGCTCCCCGCCACCCTGCACGTTTCCGAGCCGACCCCGCACGTGGACTGGTCGGCGGGCGCGGTCGAGCTGGTCGCCGAGGCGTGCGACTGGCCGCCGAGCGCGGGGCCCCGGCGGGCCGGGGTGTCCTCGCAGGGCATCACCGGCACCAACGCCCACGTGATCATCGAGGAGGCCCCGGCCGCCCCCGCGGCGGGCGAGCGGACCGTGCCGGACCGTCCGGAGCTGCTCACCCTGTCGGCGAAGACCCCGGCTGCCCTCGCCGAACTCGCCGCTCGCTACGTCGAGTTGCTCGACGCCGATCCCGCCGGCCGGTCGCTCGCGGCGCTCTGCCGGACCACCGGGCTCGGACGGGCGCACTTCCCCCACCGGCTCACCGCCGTCGCCTCCTCCACCGCCGAGCTGCGCGGCCTGCTCGCCCGGACCGGCCCGGACGGGGCGCTGCCCGCCGGGGTCCGCCGCGGGGCCCGTACCCCGGAGGGCGCCCGCGGGCCGGTGTTCCTGTTCACCGGCGGCCCGGACGGGCAGTTCGCCGACGCGGCGGCCGAGTTGGCCGCGACCGAGCCGGTCTTCCGCGACGCCCTGGAGCGGTGCGCGGAGGAGCCCGGCGCCCGGCCCTCGGCGTTCGCCGTCCAGTACGCGTTGGCCGAGCTGTGGCGGTCCTGGGGCGTGCAGCCCGCCGCCGTCCTCGGGTACGGCGCCGAGGGCGAGGCGGTGGCGGCCTGCGTCGCGGGCACCGGCGCCAAGAGCCCGGCGGAGGCGCTGCGGGCGGCGCGCGCGACCGCCCCCGCCGCCGTCCCCGTCGCCGACGCGGACCGGCGGTTCGCCGAGGGCCTCGCCGCGCTGCTGCGCGAGGGGCACCGCGGCTTCGTGCTGCTCGGCCCCGCCTCGCCGCTGCTCGACCGGGCCCGGGCGGAGGCCGGGGACGCCGGGTTCCTGCCGTCGCTGCGCGCGGGGGAGGACGCCCGGCGCACCCTGCTGGACGGCCTCGGCGCGCTGTACGTCCGGGGTGCCCGGATCGACTGGGCGCGGGTGCACGGCGAGCCCGTCGGCCCGCCCGTGCCGCTGCCCGGCTACCCGTTCCAGCGCGAGCGCTACTGGCTCTGGAACGGCAGCCCCCGGCCGGAGGGGACGCCGGCGCACGGCGGTGGCGGGCCGCTGGTCGCGCAGGTGCGGCTGGTCGGCGCCGACGGCACGCCGGTGGCCCTGGCCGAGGGCGTACGGCTGGAGCCGGTGCCCGGTGCCGATCGCCCGGAGCAGTCCGTACCGAGCGAGGCCGTACCGGGGCAAGCCGTACCGGGGCAGCCCGCGCCCGGGGACCAGGACGTCGACGTCGCCGAGCTGGTGGTCGGCATCGTCGGCCGGGCGCGCGGCGCGGCCGTCACCGGCGAGGACCTGCACCGGCCGCTGCGCAGCCTCGGCGCCGACTCGCTGATCGCCATGGACATCCGGCAGACCCTCGCCCGGCGGCTCGGCGTCGACCTCCCACTGCCCGAACTGCTGGACGGCCGGAGCGTGGCCGAGCTCGCGCAGCGCGTCCGGGCCTCCTACGGCGGCGCAGCCGCCACCCCGGCGGAGCGGCCCGGCGCGGCACTGGTCGCCGACCCGGCGGCCCGGTACGAGCCGTTCCCGCTCACCGACCTCCAGCAGGCCTACCTGGTCGGCCGGACCGACGCCTTCGAGCTGGGCAACGTCGCCACCTCCTTCCTGGTCGAGCTCGACCTCACCGACACCGACCTCGACCGGCTCGCCGCCGCCCTGCGGCAGCTGATCGACCGCCACGACATGCTCCGCGCGGTGGTCTCCCGGGACGGCTACCAGCGGGTGCTCGCCGAGGTTCCCGCGTACCGGATCGCCACCGTCGACCTGCGGGCCCTCGACGCGGCCGAGCGGGCGGAGCGCCTCGCCGAGACCCACCGGGAGCTGCGCGACCGGGTCTTCGACACCGAGGCCTGGCCGCTGTTCGACGTCCGGGCGAGCCTGCTGGACGACCGCACCACCCGGCTGCACCTCACCTTCGACGCGCTGATCGTCGACGGCCGCAGCTCCGGCGTGCTGTTCCGGGAGTGGGCGCAGGCCTACCGCGACGGCGCCCCCGCGACGCCCGCCCCCGGCGTCAGCTACCGCGACTACGTGCTCGCCGCCGCCCGGACGGACGCCGAGCGGCGCGCGGACTCGCTCGCCTACTGGCAGGCCCGCCTCGCCACCCTGCCATCCGCGCCCCGGCTGCCGCTGCGCCCGGGGGCGCTACCGCGCCGACCGGTGTTCACCCACCGCACGGCCCGGATCGAGCCGGCCGAGTGGCAGCGTTTCCAGACGAACGCCGACGCGGCGGGCGTCTCGCCCTCGGCGGCCCTGTGCGCCGCGTACGCGCAGGTGGTGGGCGCCTGGAGCGAGTCGCCGCGCTTCACGCTCAACCTGCTGGCGTTCCACCGGCGGCCGCTGCACGAGGACGTCGCCCGGGTCCTCGGCAACCTCAGCGCGACCACCCTGCTGGAGGTCGACGCCGCCCCCGCCGAGTCCTTCGCCACCGGCGCCCTGCGGCTCCAGCACCAGCTGCTGACCGACCTCGACCACGGCTACGTCAGCGGCGTCGAGGTGCTGCGGGAGCTCAACCGCACCCGGGGCGGGACGGGACTGGCGAGCATGCCCGTGGTGTTCACCAGCACCATCGGCTTCTCGGCGCAGGACGCCTCCGGCGAGGGCGGCGGTGCCCTGACGGCGCTGACCGGGCTCGGCCGCTCCGGCCGACTGGCCTCCAGCTCCGTCCGCACCCCGCAGGTCTGGCTCGACCACCAGGCCCTGGAGGAGGCCGGCGAACTGGTCCTGAACTGGGACGTGGTCGAGGAGGTGTTCCCCGACGGCGTGGTCGACGCCATGTGGGAGGCCTACCGGGAGCTGGTCCGGGAGCTGTGCGGCGAGGGGGCGTGGCGCCGACCGGCCGCCGTGCCCGTGCCCGCCGCCGACCTGGCCCTGCGACGGGCCGTCAACGCCACCGACGCCCCCGTCCCGGCCGAACTGCTGCACGACGGGTTCCTGCGCCAGGCCGCGGCCCGGCCGACCGCCCCCGCCGTCATCACCGCCGACCGGACGCTGAGCTACGGCGAGCTGGACCGCCGCTCCGACCGGATCGCCCGCCGGCTGATCGCGCACGGCGCGGGCCCGGGCGTGCCGGTGGGCATCGTGACGGACAAGGGCTGGGAACAGGTGGTCGCCGCGCTGGGCGTCCTCAAGGCCGGGGCCGCCTACGTGCCGGTGGACGCCGCGATGCCGGCCCGCCGGCTCCGGATGATCGTCGAGACCGCCGGCATCGGGCTGGTGCTGACCCGCTCGGCGCTCGCGGACACCCTCGAACTGCCGGACGGCACACGCTCGTTGAACGTCGACATCGAGTCGGCGGACGGCGTCGGCGACGGGACCGGCGACGGCCTCCCGCTGCCGCCCTCCCCGGCCCGGCCCGAGGACCTCGCGTACGTCATCTTCACCTCGGGCTCCACCGGCGTCCCCAAGGGCGTGATGATCGAGCACACCGGCGCCGTCAACACGATCCGGGACGTCAACGACCGCTACGGCGTGACCGCCGAGGACCGCGTCCTCGCGCTGTCCGCGCTCAACTTCGACCTCTCCGTCTACGACGTCTTCGGCCTGCTCGCCGCCGGTGGCGCCGTCGTGCTGCCCGACGAGGCCGCGCGGCGCGAACCCGCCGCCTGGCTGGAGCTGGCCGAACGGCACCGGGTGACGGTCTGGAACAGCGTCCCCGCGCTGATGGAGATGTTCACCGAACACCTGCGGGCCGTCGGCGGCACACCCCCGCTGCGCCTGGCGCTGCTGAGCGGAGACTGGATCCCGGTCACCCTCCCCGAGGCCGTCGCCGAGCTGCTGCCCGGCACGCGGGTCCACGCCCTGGGCGGCGCGACCGAGGCGTCCATCTGGTCGATCCAGCACCCGGTCGAGCGGACGGACCGGGAGCGGGCGAGCATCCCGTACGGCCGGCCGATGCGCAACCAGCGCTTCCACGTGCTGGACGAGGCGCTGCGGCCGCGCCCGGCCCTCGTCCCCGGCGACCTGTACATCGCCGGCACCGGCCTGGCCCGCGGCTACCTCGGCGACGAGGCCAGGACCCGCGCCGCCTTCCTCCACCACCCGGTCACCGGCGAGCGGCTCTACCGCACCGGCGACCTCGGCCGCTACCTGCCGGACGGCGAGATCGAGTTCCTGGGCCGCGCGGACTTCCAGGTGAAGATCCAGGGGCACCGGATCGAGCTCGGCGAGGTCGAGGCCGCGCTGCTGCGCCTCCCGGGCGTCCGGGCGGCGGCCGCGGTGGCCGAGGGCGAGCGGGGCGGGCCCCGACGGCTGGTCGGGTACGTGGTGGCCGACACCGCGCCGGCCGAGGACTCCGAAGGCTTCGAGGAGGAACTGCGCACGGCACTCGGCCGGGAACTGCCCGGCTACATGGTGCCCGCCCGGATCGTCCGGCTCGACGAACTGCCGCTGACCGACAACGGCAAGGTGGACCGCCGCCGGCTGCCCGCGCCGCCGGAGTCCGCCCCGCGCTCCGCCGGGACCGTCCCGCCGCGCGACGCCATTGAACGTCAACTCGCCGGGATCTGGGCCGAGTTCTTCCCGAGCACGGCCACCCGGGAGCTCGGCGTCACCGAGGACTTCTTCGACCTCGGCGGCGACTCGATGCTCGCGGTGCGGATGATGGCCCGGATCCACCGGGCGACCGGGCGCTCGCTCCCCGTCGCCACCCTGCTCGCCCGCCCGACCGTCGCGGCGCTCGCCGAGGTGCTGCGCGAGCGGCCCGGCCCGGCCGCCGACGAGGCCCGGGCCGCGCTGGTCCCCGTCCGGGCCGCGGGCAGCCGGCCGCCGCTGTTCCTGATCCACCCGGTCGGGGGCGACGTGCTCTGCTACGCCGGGCTCGCCGCCCTGCTGGACACCGAGCAGCCGGTGCACGCCCTCCAGTACCCCGACCCCGATCCCGCGCCGCGCAGCGTGGCCGAGCTGGCCGCCCACTACGTGGACGCGATCACCGAGCGCTTCCCGAACGGCCCGTACCGGCTCGGCGGCTGGTCCATGGGCGGGGTGCTCGCCCTGGAGGCCGCCGCGCTGCTCACCGCCCGGGGCGCCACCGTCGAACTGGTCGCGGCCGTCGACCTGCTGGAGCCGCCCGGCCCGGCCGGGCCGCAGTCCGACGCGGCCCTGCTGGCCCGCTTCGCCCGCGACCTCGCCGGGCTGGCCGGACGCGACTGGCACCCCGGCCCGGAGGACTTCGAGCCCACCGGCGACCGCACCCCGACCGAGGAACTGCTCACCCGGGCCCGGCAGGCCGCCGTCCTCCCGGACGACGTCGACCCCGCCACCCTGGACCGGCTCGCGGGCCGCTTCCTGCACCTCAGCCGCGCCCTGGCCGAGCACCGGCCCACCCCGTACCGGGGCCGGGTCAGGCTGCTGCGCGCCATGGACGGGGCCACCACCGGCACCACCCGACAGTGGCTGGACCTGCTCGGCGACCGCGCCGAGGCCGTCGACCTGCCCGGCGACCACTACAGCGTCATGCGCCCGCCCCACCTCCAGACCCTGGCGGCCGAGCTCGACAAGGCGCTGAACGACCTGTGACCGACACCCACCGGATGAACCGGACGGAACCCATGAACCGGATGAAGCCGATGGACCGGACGAAGCCGACGGACCGGCCGGACCGGCCGAGCTTGGAGGACGAGCGGATGACCGTCGTCGAACTGCCGCCCCGGGCCCCCGAGTCGGGGCTCACCGCCGACGACGTACTGGAGCGGGTCCGGGCCTACGCCGCGACCCTGCCCGCCCGCGCGCCGGAGGTCGAGCGGCTGGGCCGGATCCCGGCCGACCTGCTCGACGGCCTCCGGGCCACCGGGCTGCTGCGCGCCGCCCTCCCGCCCGCCCTGGGCGGGGTCGAGCTGACCGCGCCGCAACTCACCCGGGCCGTCGACCTGTTGGCCGAGGGCGACGCCTCGGTCGGCTGGTGCGCCGCCGTCGCGCTGAACGCCTCGCTCGCGGTGGTCTCGCTGCCCGCCGAGGTGTTCGCCGAGCTGTTCCCGGACCCGGACCTGATCACCGCCACCGTGCTGCCGCCGCTCGGCCGGTCCGCCGCCCACGACGGCGGGTACCTGCTCTCCGGCCGGTGGCCGTCCGCCAGCGGGATCACCCACGCCGACCGGGTGCTGGCCGGCTTCCTGACGCCCGACGGCACCCCGCGGGTCGCCGTCCTGGACGCCGCCGACGTCCGGGTGCTCGACACCTGGCACACCACCGGGCTGCGCGGCACCGGCTCCCACGACTTCGAGGTCACCGACCTGTTCGTCCCGGACCGGCACACCTTCACGCCCCCGGCGGCCGGCGCCCCGCAACCGCTCCACCTGCGCGCCGACAACCTCGCCCTCAAGATGGCCGGCGTCCCGCTGGGCATCGCCCGCTCCGCGCTGAGCTGCGCCCGGGAGCTGCTCACCGCCCGCGGCCCCGCGCTGCCCAGACCCTCCGCCCCGGCCGAACTCGCCCACGCCGAGGCCCTGATCGGCGCCGCCGACGCCTACGTCTACACCACCCTGGACCGGGCCTGGGCCGCCCAGGCCGCGGGCCGCGCCCCCGAACGCGGCACCGCCGCCCTCGCCCGCCAGTACGCCCACCGCGCCTGCCGGGAGGCCGTCCAGCACCTCTACGACCTGGTCGGCGCGGCGGCCGTCTACACCGAGCGCACCCCGCTCGACCGCTGCCTGCGCGACGTCGTCACGGCCGGCCGGCACGTCGCCTCCGCCGAACGCATCCTCGACGCCGTCGGCGAGCTGCGCCTCGGCGGCGACCCCTCCTCGCCCCACCTCTGACGGTGCGGTCGGACGGCGCCGACCACATCCGGACAACTGCGCACCGGGTCCGGGGCGCGATCCGGCCCGGAGCGCGGGTGGAGGATTCGCGGAGTACGTGAGGCATTCATGGCCGCCGTCCCCGGACGGCGGCCATCGTCGTCGCCGAACGACGGCCGCCGAACGAGGCCGCTGGACGAGGGCGCCGACGCAGAAGCGCTCGGCCGGGAAACCCGGCCGAGCGCTTGGACGAACTGATCAACGGCGGTAGGACACCGCCCGCGCACCGCTGCGGCCCCCGGGCGGGGGCTCGGCGGCGGCGCGCGGGCGGGTCAGGCCGCGGGGGTGAGCAGGGAGTCGGTGCGGGTGACGGTGACGCCCATGCGGTGGAAGGCGTCGACGGCGGCGGTGTGACCCTGGGGGGAGAGGGCGGCGACGGCGTCCTCGACGACGGTGGTGGGGTAGCCGAGGTTGACGGCGGTGCGGACGGTCTCGCCGACGCCGTACTCGGTGGCGATGCCCGCGACGACCAGGTCGGTGGCACCGAGGCGGTTGAGCCGGTCGGCCAGGTCGGTGCCGGCGAAGGCGTCGATGCCGTACTTGGTGACGACCTCATTGCCGGGGCGGGCGGCGACCTCGGGGGCGAAGCGGTTGAAGGCGGAGTCGGGTCCGCCGTCGCTGCCGTCCATCCGGGCGTAGCGGACCAGGACGACGGGCCGGCCGGCGGCCTCGAAGGCGGCCTTGAGCCGGGCGGCGGAGCGGACCACCTCCGGGCCGCTGAGCGGGGCGACCGGGCGGCTGACGATCCACTGCTGGAGGTCGACCAGCACCAGGACGGTGCCGGGGGTGAGGGCGGGGGTGTCGGGCATCGGGGTTCCTCGGTGGTCAGTTCAGTCGGTGACGGGTGGCGGCCGGTCGCTCACTCGGCGGCGACGAGCAGGGCGGTCCAGGTGAAGCCGGCACCGGCGCTCAGCAGGATGGCGATCCGGCCGGGTTCGAGCAAGCCGCGGGCGTGCAGGTGGGCCAGGCCGGCGGCGGCGTCGCCCGCGCCCAGGTGGCCGGTGCGGGTGCCCAGGTCGAGCACCTCGACGCCGGTCAGCCCGAGGCGGTCGACGGCCGGGAGGTAGGCGGTCTCCAGGACGGTGCGGCCGAGCCGGGGGAGCAGCAGGTGGCTGAGCCGGGGGTCGTCCGGGGCGAGGCCGGCGTCGGCGAGGGCGCCGCGGACGGCCCGGGCCACGCCCTCGCCCGCGGTGGCGGCGAAGTGCGGGCCGAGGCCGTCGCCGAGGAAGGCCTTCTTGGTGCGCCGGATGTCGAGGGTCTCGCCGTTGGCGCGGGGTGCGGCGGAGAAGGCGTCGTGGCCGCGGTGCATGGACTCCAGGTCGGGGGCGGCGGCGGTGTGCGCGGCGAGCAGCCGGTACGGGCCGCGCTCGCGGTCCAGCACGAGCGCGGTCGCGCCGTCCCCGTACGCGACCCCGTAGTCGCCCTGCCAGCGGTCGAAGCCGGGGGCGGCGAAGCGGTCGCCGGTGGTGACCAGGGCCCGCTCCAGGGCCGGGTCGGCGGCCAGCCGGACGGCCGCCAGCTCGACGGCGGTGGCCCCGCCGTTGCACATCTGCTGGACGCCGAGCGGCACCGCCCGTACGGCGCCCGCGTGTTGGGCGACGTAGTGGGCGGGGGACCAGAAGTCGTGCCCCTGGTGGTAGATCCAGGCGTGGACGACCAGGCCGATGGACTCGGGCGGGCAGCCGGCCTCGCCGATCGCCTTGGCGGCGGCGAGGACGGCCATCTCGGGGCCCGACGGGCCGTCGCTGACGGGCAGTTCGAGGTAGCCGTCCTTGGCGGCGTTCTCGGCGGTGACCCGGCCTCCGGCGACGGCCGCCGCCGCGGTGTCCGTGGTCGGGGGGAGCCAGTCGACCACGGCGGCGATCCGGGGCGGTGGGTCGAAGCGCATCGGGGCGGTCCTTAGGGGAGGGTCGGCGGGCGGGGTCAGCGGGCGGGGTGGTGCAGGGCCTCGTCCAGCAGGGCGGTGATCCGGTGCGCCTCGTGCAGCGGGAGCCGGGTGTGGACGTGCTGGTCGGGGCGGACCAGCACCACGGAGCCGCGACCGGCGCCGCGGCCGGCCGGACGACCGGAGCCGCGCCCGGCGCCGTTCGGCCGGGTGCCCGGGCCCGGCTCGGCCGGTGCGCCGTCGTGCAGGGTGCCGGTGGCGTCCAGCACCCGGACGTCCAGCAGCCCGGGGTGGCGCTTCTCGGCCTCCGCCAGGGCGCGGGCGACCCGCGGCGGCAGGGCGGTGCCGGGCAGTTCGACCAGCAGGGTGTGCTGGAGGTCGGAGACGGCCTCGCGCAGCGACAGCCGGCGGCCGAGCCGGCGGTCCCAGACCTGCCGGTCGGGGGTGAGCGCCCCGGGCACGAAGCGGTGGCCCCAGAGCTTCCAGCTGCGCAGCCTGGTCTCCCGGCCCTCGCCGTAGACGGTGCGCAGGCCGGCCAGCCAGGGGATGTAGTCGAGGTCGAACAGGCCGAACCGGGAGGCGGCCGAGGCGGCCCGGTCGCGGGCGGTGACCTGGGCGGGCTTGCGCAGCAGCCAGGCGCGGGTCTGCAGGTCGGCCTGGCGGACGACGGCGCGGGCGACCTGGGTGCGCTCGGTGTGGTAGCTGTCGAGCAGCGGGGCGCCGGCCTCGCCGCGCCAGACCAGGGCGAGCTTCCAGGCGAGGTTCTGGGCGTCGGTGACACCGGTGTTGAGGCCCTGGCCGCCGGCCGGGCTGTGGATGTGCGCGGCGTCGCCGACCAGGAACACCCGGCCCTCGCGGTAGCGCTCGGCGTGCCGGGCGTGCACCGCGAAGGTGCTGGTCCAGGCGGAGTCGCGGAGGGTGAGGCCGCCCGGGCCGCGCTCGTCCACGACCTGCTGCATCAGTTCCAGGGTGGCGTCCTCGGGGGCGAGGCCGGGCGGGAGCGAGGTGAAGACCCGGGAGCGGCCGCCGGGCAGGCCGATGATCACCAGCACGCCGCGCGAGGAGCAGAAGTAGTGGGCGGCGTCGTGCTTGAGCGGGCCGTCCACGTAGGCGTCGACCAGCATGAAGGTGTTGGGGTAGGTGAGGCCCTCGAAGCTGAGGCCGAGCAGCTCCCGGACGGTGCTGCCGGCCCCGTCGCAGCCGAGGACGTACGCGTACTCGGCGCTCCGCTCGGTGCCGTCGGCGCCGCGCAGCACGGCGACCACGTGGTCGGGGTGCTGCTCCAGCGCGGTGAGCGAGGTGCCGCGTTCGACCTCGCCGCCGAGCCGGGTGACGGCGGCGCCGAGCAGGTCCTCGATCTCGGGCTGCGGGAGGATCACCGGCTGGGCGCGACCGGTCAGGTCGAGCGTGGCGATCGGGCGGCCCTCGGAGTAGTAGTGGAAGGCGTCGACCGGCAGGCTGCGGGCGGCGGTGCCGGCCGGGTCGGCGAGCCGGCGCAGCACCTCCAGGGTGCGCGGCCAGACCAGCAGGGCCTTGGTGAGCGGGGAGGGCGCCGGGGCGCGGTCGACCAGGTGGATGTCGACGCCGCGGCGCAGCAGTTCGGCCGCGGAGGTGAGTCCGACCGGGCCGGCGCCGACGATCAGTACGGGCCGTCTGCCGGTGGGACGGGGGGCGGTGGGGTCGGCGCTGCTGGTCACGTCTCTTCTCTCGTACGGGTGTCGGGCGGGTGCCGGCCGGTTGCGGTGCGGGTTCCCGTCGTCGTCAGGGGTGGGCGGTGTGCCCCGGTGGGGCGCCTGGGCTACGCGGCGGCGTGCCAGCGCAGCAGGCTGCTGCCGATCGACATGCCGCCGCCGAAGCCGGAGAGCAGCACCAGTTCGCCGTCGCGCAGGGCGCCGGCGCGGTTCGCGGCGTCGAGGGTGATCGGGACGGAGGCGGCGCCGGTGTTGCCGTACTCGGCGACGGTGAGGTGGGTGCGGGCGCGGTCCAGGCCGAGCGAGGGCAGGATCTCGGCCAGCATCTGGCCGTTGGCCTGGTGCGGCACGAAGTGGTCGACCTCGGCGCCGGTGCGGTCGGCCCGGCGGAGCAGTTCCTTGACCGTGAACGGCAGCCGCTCGGTGACGAACTCGCGGACCTCGCGGCCGTTCATGGCGAACCAGTGGGCGCCCTCGGCGAGGCTCTCGGGCGAGGCGGGTCTGCGGCTGCCGCCGGCCGGGACCCGGATGGTGCGGTGGTGCTGCCCGAAGGTCTCCAGCAGGGAGCTCTCGATGCCGTAGCCGGCCGGGACGGGGCCGAGCACGACGGCACCGGCGCCGTCGCCGAACAGGACGGCGGTGCGGCGGTCGGTGGGGTCGATGATCCGGGAGTAGACGTCGGCGCCGATCACCAGGGCGTGGCCGCCGTCGGCGATCAGGCGGTGGGCGGTGTGCAGGGCGAAGGCGAAGCCGCTGCAGACCGAGTTCAGGTCGAAGGCCGCGGCCTGCTCGGCGCCGATCAGGTCCTGCACGATGGCGGCCGTGGCGGGCTGCGGGTGGTCGGGCGTGGAGGTGGCCACCACGATGTGGTCGAGCTGGCCGGGGCGGATCCCGGCGTCGGCGAGGGCGGCCCGGGCGGCGTGCGCGGCGAGGTCGGAGGTGGCCTCGCCCTCGGCGGCGTAGCGCCGCTCGCTGATGCCGGTCTTGCGGTGGATCCACTCGGCGGTCACGCCGGCCCGGGAGCCGACCAGGGTGTTGTCGACGGCGTTCGCGGGCAGGTGCGACCCGGTGCCGAGGATGCCGATGGACGTCGCGTGCTGCTGCGCTGTCTGCATGATCGATACAGTATCAGAGGCCTGACTTAGGTCAATGCCTTGTCCAGTATCGCAATGTTAATGAGTAGGTGAACCATAGGCTGTATCCGAAGCATGGGTGCCCGGCCCCGGAGATGGGAAAGGCCGCCCCCTCGGCGCCCCGGGTGGTGATCGGGCGTCCAGGGGGCGGCCTTCCGCCCTGCCTCGCAGTGCTGCCGCGGTGCGGCTCAGTCGGTCTTGCGCAGAGCCGCCGCGGAGCGTTCCAACAACTCGCGCAGCTGGGCCTGCTCGGAGTCGTCGAAGGCGTCGGTGAGTCGCTTCTCGACCCCGCGGGCCAAGGTGTCGGCCTTCTTCGCCAAGGTGCGGCCGGAGCGGGTGAGCTTGGCCACCAGCACCTTCTGGTGCACGCTCGACGTCTCACGGGTGATGAGGCCCTTGTGTTCCAGGTTGGTCAGGATCGTGGTCATGGTCTGCGGCGTGACCATGCACTCCCGGGCCAGCTGCGCCCCGGACATCCCGGAGGACTGTTGGAGCACGAGCAGGGTCACGTACTGCGGAACCGTCAGGTCGACGGTGCGCAGCGCGCGCGTCTTCTCGCCGATCAGCGCCTGCTCGGCCCGCTTGATGGCATGGCCCAGGCGGTCGTGGAAATCGAGCGGAGCTGAGTTCGGCTGGTTGGAGCTGTTATCGGTCACAGTGATCGCATCCCTGGCTGCCCCCCACGGCGGATTATTCGGACTTTAAGGTACATCAGTGGGCTGATCAGTCGCTACGTACGAACTGATCCGCGCCGACGGGTCGGCCTCCGGTGCGGACACCGCTGCCACGGCGCGCCGCAACAGTGAGCGGAAAGCCACCACCTCCTCCGCCAGGAACGAGCTGACCAGTTGCTGTTCGGCCGTGTGCTCGGCCGCCTCGCCCCGGACGGTCAGGGCCCGCCCCTCCTCGGTCAGCCGCGCGGTGAAGACGTGCGAGTGGACCGAGGAGACCTGCCGGCGGACCAGCCCGCGCCCCTCCAGCGAGGCGAGCCGGGTGGCCATGGTCTGCGGCGTGACCAGGCAGTGCCGGGCCAGCTGCGCCCCGGACGCGTCCGGGTGCTCGGCCAGCACCCGGAGGGTGAGGTACTGCGGCACGGTCAGGCCGACCGTCCGCAGCGCCCGGCCGCGTGCGGCCATCATGGTCTGCTCACACTGTTTGAGGAGGTGTCCCAGCCTTCGGGAGGGGACGTCCTGGTCGGGGGGAGCCACGGGGCCTCCTCTGTGGTCGGAACCTGAAGTGCTACTCAGAACCTTAATACTTCGTAGAGCCCTGAGTTACAACTCGGAGAACGAACTCGTTTGTGGCGCACGTCAGTAGCGGGTTCCGACGGGAGCCGGGAGGGAGTCCAGCACGGAGAGATCGTCGGCGCTCAGCAGGACCTCGGCGGCCGCGGCGTTCTGCTCGATGTGGAGCCGGCGGGTGCTGCCCGGGATCGGCACGACGTGCTCGCCCTGGGCCAGCGTCCAGGCCAGCGCGACCTGGGCGGGGGTGGCGCCGTGCCGGGCGGCGACCTCCTGGATGCCGTCCGAGATCCGCTGGTTCTGCGCCCGCGCCTCCTCCTGGAAGCGCGGCAGCCGGGCCCGGAAGTCGTCCTGGTCCGGCGCGTTCTCGCCGTCGAAGCGGCCGGCCAGGAAGCCCCGGCCGAGCGGGGAGAACGGGACGAAGGCGGCCCCGTTGGCCTTGCACCAGGGCAGCACCTCGGCCAGCGGGTCCCGGCTCCACACCGACAGTTCGGACTGCACGGCGCCGACCGGGGCGATCGCGTGCGCCGCGTCCAACTGGGTGGCGGACACCTCGCACAGGCCCAACTGCACGATCTTGCCCGCCTGCTGGAGCTCGGCCAGGGCGCCCCAGCTCTCCACCAGCGGGACCCTCGGGTCGACCCGGTGCAGGTAGTAGACGTCGATCCGGTCGGTGCCCAGCCGGCGCAGCGAGCCCTCGACCGCGGCGCGCAGGTGCTCCGGCCGGCCGTCGGCGGACACCTGCACCGAGCCGAGGTGGGACTCCGGGCCGGCCTTGAGGCCGCCCTTGGTGGCGAGCACCACCTGCTCGCGCAGCCCGCCGCGGAGCGCCTCGCCGAGCAACTCCTCGTTGGTGAAGGGGCCGTAGAGGTCCGCGGTGTCGAGCAGGGTGATGCCGAGGTCGACGGCGTGCCGGATGGCGCCGATCGACTCCTCGGTGCTCTGCAGCTGGGAGGTGTACACCCAGTTCATCCCCATGCAGCCGAGGCCGATCGGGCCGACGGCCGGTCCCTCGGCGCCCAGGGTGCGCTGCTGTGCCATGAAGTCTCTCCTTGTGGTTGGTGCGGATTCGCGGGGGGCGTGGGGGCGGGGGTGGTGAAAACGGTTGGGGCAAACGGTGGGTGACCGGGCGTCAGTACCGCGAGCCGACTGGGGCCGGCGCGGAGTCCAGCTCGGTCAGGTCGGCGTCGGACAGCCGCAGGTCGGCCGCGCCGGCGTTCTCGGCGAGGTGGCCGAGCCGCTTGGTGCCGGGGATCGGGACGACCTGCTCGCCCTGGGCGAGGGTCCAGGCGAGGGCGACCTGCCCCGGGGTGGCGCCGTGCCGCTCGGCGACCCGTCGCAGGGTCTCGACGATGGCGAGGTTGGCGGCGAAGGCCTCCCGGGCGAAGCGCGGGTTGGCGGTGCGGTAGTCGTCCGGCGCGAAGGCGTCCGGGCTGGTGTAGCCGCCGGTGAGGAAGCCGCGGCCGAGCGGGGAGTACGGGACGAAGGCGGCGCCGTTGGCCTCGCACCAGGGCAGCACGTCGGCGAGCACCTCCCGGCTCCACAGCGACAGTTCGGTCTGCACGGCGGCGACCGGGTGGACGGCCTGCGCGGCCGCCAGCTCCTCGACGCCGACCTCGGAGAGGCCGATGCCGCGGACCAGGCCGGCCTCGACCAGCTCGGCCATCGCGCCCCAGGACTCGGCCAGCGGGACGTCCGGGTCCACCCGGTGCAGGTAGTACAGGTCGACGTGGTCGGTGCCGAGGCGCTTGAGCGAGGCGCGGATCGAGGCGTGGATGTGCTCGGGGCGGCCGTTGCGGTACATCGGCCGGTCCGGCTCCTGGACCAGCCCGACCTTGGTGGCCAGCACGGCCTGCTCGCGACGGCCGGCCAGCGCCCGGCCGAGCAGTTCCTCGTTGGTGAAGGGGCCGTAGACGTCCGCGGTGTCGATCAGGGTCATGCCCTGGTCGAGGGCGTGGTGGACGACCTCGACCGAGGCGGCCTCGTCGTAGCCGCCGGTGGTGTAGAAGTCGGTCATCCCCATGCAGCCGAGGCCGATGGCTCCGACGTCGAGGCCGGTGGGGCCGAGGTGGCGGCTGTGCATGATCTCTTCCTTCGCGGTGGTCGGGAGCGGGGGTGCAGGGGGTCCAGCGGGTGCGGGAGGTGCGGGAGGTGCGGAGGCGGAGCGGTCCGGGCGGGGCGGCGGGTTCACCGCGCCCCTCCCGGACCGGTCGCTCGGGTCTGGCGGTCAGTTCCGTCGCGGCGGGCGTCAGCGCCCGGCGCCGACCGGCTCGGGGGCCTGGTCGGCCTCCGGGGCGGTCACCGCGGCCGCGGCGGCCTTGCGGTCACGGAGCATCACGGCGATCAGCGGGGCGCTGAGCGCGGCCACGCCGGCCAGGATCCACAGCACGGTGCGCAGCGCGTCGGTGTAGCCGTCGGCGAGGAAGGTGTGGAAGGCCTGGCGGCCGGCCTCGGCGACGCCGGACTCCGGGTCGGCCAGGTTGCCCTGGGCGACCTTGGCGGCGAGGCCGTCCGGGTTGCCGGTGAAGCCGCTGCCGTAGGAGTCGAGGTTCGTGGAGACGTTGGAGCTGACCAGGCTGACCAGGACGGAGCCCATACCGGCGATGGCGATCGCCTCGCTGGCCAGGCGCATGGTGTTGAACATGCCCGCGGCCATACCGGCCCGCTCCGGCGGGACGGAGCCGATCGCGGCGCCGTCCAGCAGGCCGAAGGAGATGCCGACGCCGGTACCGATGATCAGGAACGGGCCGATCAGGCCGGCCACGCCGATGCCCGGGTGGATGGTGGTGAGCCAGGCGGCGCCGCCGGCGACCAGCAGCAGGCTGACGGCCAGCAGGGTGCGGACCGAGATCTTCTGGGCGAGGCGACCGGCGATGATCGGGAAGACCAGCACGGGGGCGGTGAGCAGCAGCATCACGGCACCGGCCTCGGAGCTGCTGAACCGGTTGGCGCCCATGAAGTAGGAGGGCAGGAAGACCAGCAGGCAGACGAAGCCGAAGGCGAGCGCGACGGGGACGAAGCAGATCGCGACGAAGCGGCCCTGGGTGAACAGGGTCATGTCGAACATCGGGCGCTCCTGGCGCAGTTCGACGACCACGAAGAGCGCGAGCAGCAGCACGAAGCCGGCCAGCAGGCCGAGCACGACGGGGCTGGTCCAGCCCTGCTGGGGGCCCTCGACCATGGCGAGGGTGACCAGCGCGAGGCTGGTGGTGAAGGTGACGGTGCCGCCCCAGTCGACGCCGCGGGCGCCCGGGTCACGGGACTCGGTGATCCGCGGCAGGGCCAGCAGCAGCGCCAGGTCGATCGCCGCGTGCAGCAGGAAGACCGAGCGCCAGCCGAAGGAGGAGACCAACAGGCCGGAGGTGGAGGGGCCGAGGGCGAGTCCGACGCCGAAGGAGGAGCCGAGGACGCCGAAGGCCTTGGCCTGGGCCGGGCCGGAGAAGGTGGTGGCGAGCACCGCGCTGCCGGCGGTGAGCACCGCGGCGGCGGCCGCGCCGGCCAGCAGGCGGGCGCCGTCCAGCAGGTAGATGTTGCTGCTCAGGCCGCTGACCAGGGAGCAGAGGCCGAAGAGCGTGATGCCGATGCCCAGCATTCTCCGGCGGCCGACCAGGTCGGCGATGGCGCCGCAGGCGAGCATGAAGCTGGCGAAGGTCAGGTTGTAGCCGTTGACCACCCACTGGAGCGGTCCGAGGCCCGCGCCCAGATCGGTGGCGATCTTCGGCAGGGCCACCGAGGCGCCGGTGAGCGAGGCGGGGAGCAGCCCGCCGGCGATGCACACCGCTGCGAGCGTGGTGCGTGGGTAGCTCTTCATGGGTCGAGGACTCCGATGATGTCGATGGTGTCGATGAGTTCGATTAGCAGCAAGAACCCTGTTCGGTATCAGGGTTCTTACTCATGGCAGAGGACGCTATAGGTTCGCCGCGGCGGGCGTCAAGACGGTCGGTCGTTCGGGATCGGGATTCTTGGTGAAGTCTTGATATGAGACAGGGTCGTAAGCTGTCTACGAATGCTGATACTGTCCTGGCAGCTGGCCTCCCGTCAGGAAGGCGGGAGAGGGCTGTAATTCAAGCCTTCTGCCTGTTCAGAGACGCGCGCCACGCGCACTTCATGTGATGGGGGCATTGACATGACGCATCGAACCGATGTTCTGTACCTGGTCGGCGACCGCTTCGGCGCACTGGCCGCGAACGACGGAGTGGCCACCGCGGGTGGGTTCGTCAAGGAGCTGCGGGCGGGGCGCTACAGTGACCCCGAGCTCCGTCTGACGCTGATCAACGGCCAGGGCATGAGCTCCTACGAGTGGGACTGGGTGGCTCGTGAGATCGCCCGCTACGGTGCGGCCGAGCGCATCTCGGTGCCCGAGCTGCAGCCGAGCCTGGCCTGCCGGGACGAGGCGCACAAGCACCGTGAGCAGAACGTCCTGATCGCCGGCCTGCGCCAGATCGACGCGCTGCGCTACCAGGCGGACCTGAGACTGGACAACGACAACGAACTGCTCCTGGATCACACCACCGGCCAGCACATCCAGGGCATGATCATCATCGAGGCGGCGCGGCAGATGTTCCTGGCCGTCACCGAGCGGTTCTACGCCTCGGCCTGGCCGGAGCGGCAGTACTACTACGTGATCAAGAGCTTCGACACGGACTTCGAGAACTTCCTGTTCCCGCTGGACGCCACCGTCGACTACGAGATCCTCAGCGCGAGCATCGACAACCCCGAGCGGCTGTCCTTCGGCGTCGAGATCGCCGTCCACCAGGGCGGCGCCCGCGCCTCGCTCTCCCGGGTCGAGTTCACCGCCTTCGAGAGCGACGTGATCTCGCAGAAGGAGGGCAAGCGCGCGGCCCGCACCGTCGAGCAGGTCCGCCTCGCCCGTACCGAGCAGGAGCAGGAGCGGGACGGCGAGCTGGCCTCCGCCGGCTCGCGCTGACCGACCCGACCGGATCCCGACCGGACCCCGGACGCACCCGGAACGCACCCCGGACGCCATGACGAACACCAGGAGCACCCAGTGACCCGCCCGACCGGCCCCGCGGCCTTCTTCGACGTCGACGAGACCTTGATCAATGTCAAGAGCATGTTCGACTTCCTGGCCTTCCGGTACCGGGTCGAGGGCCGCCCGGAGTCCGACTACGCGCGGGACCACGGCGCCCTCCGCCGGCTGGCGGACGGCGGCGTGCCGCGCGAGGAGGTCAACCGGGCGTACTACCGGCTGTTCACCGGCGTACGGGAGGCCGACCTCGCCGAGCAGGGCGAGCAGTGGTTCAAGGAGCGGACCGGGGAGGGGGAGCTCTTCCACGCCCCCGCCCTGGCCGCCTTCCGCCGGCACACCGAGCAGGGCCACCACACCGTCCTGGTCTCCGGGTCCTTCCCCGGCTGCCTGGACCCGATCGCCCGGTACGTCGACGCCGACACCGTCCTGTGCAGCCGCCCACTGGTGGCCGACGGGATCCTCACCGGCGAACTGGAGCAGCCGATGATCGGCGCGGCCAAGGCCGTCGCCGCCCGCGAGCTGCTCGACCGGGGCGGCTTCGACCCGCAGGAGTGCCACGCCTACGGCGACCACTCCTCCGACCTCGACCTGCTCCGACTCGTCGGCCACCCCACGGTGGTGGGCGACGACCCGGTGCTGACCGAGCACGCCGACCGCGGGGGCTGGAGCCGGCTGCCCGGCCTCGGCCACGGCGCGGCACAGCACTGACCGACCGACCGTCCCACCCCCCGGGGGGGGGGGGGGGGGGGGGGGGGGGGGGGGGGGGGGGGGAGGGGGGAGGGGGGGGGGGGGGGGGGGGGGGGGGGGGGGGGGGGAGGGGGGGGGGGGGAGAAGCAAGGAGCCTTGGCCCGGCGCCTTGT
>NZ_JBVHYH010000069.1:0-51233 GCF_055569135.1 Kitasatospora sp. NPDC029367 | reverse complement strand
GCACGCTCGACACCCCCACCATGTGTCCCCCCCCCCTCCCTCCCCAGCCGGGGCACAACCTCCCCACCCCCCCCCCCCTCCCCCCCCCTTCCCCCCCCCCTCCCCCCCCCCCCCCCCCCCCCGCCGCCCGGGACGCCGGAGGAGATCGCGGCGATGGCCGCCGACGTCCCCGACATCGATCCGGAGGGCCTGACGACGGCGCTCTGGTGGATCGGCGCCCTGTACGGGGACGCCGACGCCATGCGTCAGCTCGCGGCCTCGCCGAAACTGCTGGTCCGCCGCAGCGTCGCCAGAGCGCCGCGCCTGCCCGCGGACGTGGTGGCCGGGCTGGCCCGCGACCGGGACCGGATCGTGCGGCTCTTCCTCGCCGAGTCGTGCGACGACGCTCCGCCGGAGCTGCTCCTGGACGTGGCCGCGTGGTGGGACGGGAGCCTGTCCTTCCCCGGCCGACCGCACAACCACCCCAACTTCCCCCGCGAGGGCCTGCTGCGCTTCGCGACGGACCCCAACCCGCGCCTGCGGGCCCTCGCCCTCGACGACCCGGCCTCGACCGGCGCCCTCGTCGAGCAGTTCAGCCGCGACCCCGATCCGCTCGTGCGCGCGGCCGCCGGCCGGGACCGGCGCCTCTCGCCGGAATCGCTCCGAGGGCTCGTCACCGACCCGGACGGAGGCGTGCGCGGGTGCGCCTGGCTCAACCCCGCCCTGCCACCGGATCTGCTGGTGACGCTGCTGCTCGAAGCCGACAGCGCCGAGCACGCCGTCCGTAACCCCGCCATCCCCGTCCCCGTCCTGCGCCGGATGGCCGCGCTCGGCAGACTCCGGGCCGCGACCGGAACCTCCTGAGCAGACCTGAGCACCGGCGAAGCCGGGCCCGACGCCGGTGAGGCCCCCGGCGGTGTGCCGGGGGCCTCGGGCGGTCGGTCGGCCGATCAGCCAGCCGGCCGATCAGCGGGCAGGCCGATCAGCCGGCCTCCGGACCAGTGTTCAGCGGATCAGGTGGAGCGAGAACTGGTCGTCGGTGGGGACGGACGGGGTCTTGACGTGGGTCACGCCCGTTGCCGGGTCGTGGTACCAGCCGGAGGCGGCGGTGTCGAGGGCGGCGGCCGACTCGAGTTCGGGCAGCCGCCCGCCCTGGGTGACGACCAGGCGCGGGGCGGACTGGCCGTGCACGGTGAAGCGGTACGAGCGGGCGTCCGGCTTGCCGGTGTAGCTGCCCTGGCTGGCACCGACCTCGACGGTGGTGACCGGCCCGTGGGAGTGGACCTCGACCTGCTGGGTGGCGGAGGACCCGGCGTTGTACTGGCGGGTGACGCCGTCGTCCTCGTACAGGGTGTACGAGGAGTCGCCCTGCGGGTAGAGGTCGTAGTCGAGTTCGCCGCGGTCGCGGTTCTGCCAGGACAGCGTGCCCTGCGGCCACATCGGGACGATGGCGCCGCCCTTGACGAACAGCGGCAGCGTGTCCAGCGGGGCGGAGTAGTTGTCGATGGTGGTGGGCCCCTGGTAGGTGCGCCCGGTCCAGTAGTCGGTCCAGGTGCCCTCGGGCAGGTAGATGCCGTTGCGCACCGAGGTGTCGGAGTAGACCGGGGCGACCAGGAAGTCCGGCCCGGCGAGGAACTCGTACTTGGCGTTCGGGCCGAGCGCGTCCTTGTCGTGCGGGTACTCCAGGGCGAGCGGCCGGACGGCGCCGATGCCGGTGCGGGTGGCCTCGGCGGACAGGGTGTACATGTACGGCAGCAGGCGCTCCTTGAGCTGCAGGTACTTGCGGTTGATCGAGGTGTAGGGCTCGCCGTCCAGCCAGGGCTGCTGGTCGCGCTGCTCCTTGCCGGTCATGTCCTTGGCCCAGCCGTCCATGGTCATGATGGTCGGCAGGAAGGCCTTCCACTGGAGGTCGCGGGTGTACATCTTGGGGTCGCGGCGGAAGATCGAGCCGACGTCCCCGGTGTTGTAGGCGATGCCGGACATGGTGGCGCCCGCGTAGGTGGGGATCTGCCAGCGGATGTAGTCCCAGGACAGGCTCTGGTCGCCGCTCCACAGCACGCCGCAGCGCTGGGCGCCGGCCCAGGAGACCGGCAGCCAGACGAAGCCGCGGGCGTCGCTGTTGTCCTCGATGCCGGCCTTGGCCTGGTCGCAGGCGTTCAGCGCGAAGTCGTAGCCGTTGCCGACCCAGGCGACGTCGAGCTTGCGCACCCGGACCCCGGCCTTGACCTCCTCGGCCTGGTTGGGCAGGCCGTTCTGGGTCCAGAGGCCGAGCTGGGCATGGTCCTTGCGCAGGCCCTCGCCGGTCTGCGGGAGGTTCTCGTAGCCGCAGCCGTAGCCGTCGTTGACCAGCATCCAGCCGAGCGGCATCTGGTTCTGCACGTAGCCGTCGGCGACCTTGAGGGCGTCGGTGGTGTGGCGCTCGCCGCGGTTGGCGTTGTGCAGGTAGCAGTCGGAGTCGCCGGGTTCCAGGCCGTAGACGGGCGGCATGAAGGGCTTGCCGACCAGCGAGGTGTACTGGCCGATGACGGACTTGACGTCACCGGTGAAGTAGTAGGCGTCCAGGCGCCGTTCCTGCTGCCCGGTGCGCACCGGCGAGCCGAAGTCGTAGATCCCGGGGGCGAAGGTGTTGCGGAAGACGCCGTAGCCTCCGCTGGAGACGTAGAACGGCTGGGAGTTGTTGTAGCCGCCCTCGTTCCAGTTGGTGCTGTTGGCGACGTGGACGGTCTGGTCGCGGTGCGAGAAGCTGCCGTTCTGCTCGCCGCCGCCGAAGAACTGCTCGTCGGCGCCGCGGGTCAGGCTCTGCCGCAGGCCGCTGGTGGACCAGCGCAGCGGGGCGTTCTCCTGCCAGATCGCGGTGCGGTTGTCGGCCTGGTAGAGGCCGAACCGCAGCGGGTGCTTGTAGACCCGCAGGACGACGTGGCCGGACCGGATGCCGTAGTAGTCGCCGGCGTCGAACGAGGAGGTGCGGGGCTGGAGTTCGGGCTGCTTGCGGATGATGGTGCTGCCCGCCGGGTCGGTGATGGTGCCGTCCGGCGCGGCGCGCAGCCGCAGTTGGTCGTCGGCGAGGAAGTCGACCTTGGCCTTGAGGGTGCCCGCGGCGATGTCGTAGCTGCCCTTGCCGCCGCTGAACGAGGTGAGGTCGCCGGCGTCGGCGGTCTGCGGCAGGTAGGCGCGGCCGGTGAAGGAGCCGCCGTGCACGTCGTACGGGACGACCAGGACGTGGTAGGTGCCGGAGGCCTTGGGGATCACCGTCGCCTCCGGGTCGGCGGTGCCCGCGCTCTCGGCGACCTCCTTGCCGTTGGCGTCGTAGATGTACAGGTCGAAGTCGTCGGTGGGGTTCTGCCACTGGACGGAGATCGGGACGCCGCCCTCGGGGTTGTCGTCCCAGTAGCCCTTCGGGACGTTCACCGTCAGGTCGAAGCGGGCGCAGACCGCGCCGTCCGGGTCCTGGGCGACGGCGGGGCAGGAGGTGGCGCCGCCGAGGGTGCCCTTGGCGTAGGTGGGGCTCTGCCAGGTGACGCTCTGGTGGCCGTCGTCGAGGACGGCGGCGGGCGGGCCGGCGGCGTGGGCCGGTACGACGGGGCCGGTGACGGCGGCCAGGCTGGTCAGGGCCGCCGCGAGGGCGGCCCTGCGGAGCTGGGGTCGGAGCAGGCGCACGGGGGTTCTCCTGTCGACTCGGGTGCTCGGTGGCTTGTTGGAGGGGGCAGGGGCTCGACTCGGTCGTTCGGAGCGCTACTTGACGGATCCGGCGGTCAGGCCGGAGACCACGTGCCGCTCGATCACCGCGAACAGCACCACCACCGGCACGATCGCGACGACCGAGCCGGCGAACAGGTAGTTCCACTGGACGGTGTAGTTGCCGATGAAGCTGTTGATCCCGACGGTCAGCGGCTGGCTGCCCGGATCGGTGGACAGCGTCAGGCCCATGACGAACTCGTTCCAGGCGGAGATGAAGGTGAAGATCACCGCCGTGACCACGCCCGGCAGGGCCAGCGGCAGCACCACCCGGCGCAGCGCCCCGATCCGGCCCAGGCCGTCGAGCATGGCGGCCTCCTCCAGCTCCACCGGGATCGAGGAGATGTACGCGGTGAGGATCCAGACCGCGAAGGCCAGGTTGAACGCGGCGTTGCAGAGGATCAGCGTCCAGACCGAGTTGAGCATGGACAGCTGGTAGAACTCCCGGTAGAGGCCGACCAGCAGGGAGGTCGGCTGGAACATCTGGGTGACCAGCACCAGCAGCAGGAACAGCCGGCGGCCCCGGTAGCGCACCCGGGCGGTGTAGTAGGCGGCGGGCAGCGCGACCAGCAGCGCCAGCAGGGTGGAGCCGCCGGCCACCAGCAGGGTGACCCGCAGGTTGTCGCCGAGCGTCGACTCCTGCCACACGCCGACGAAGTTGGACCAGGCGAAGTGCCGTGGCAGGTACGTCGCGTCGCGCAGCTCGTCGGCCGGGCGCAGCGCGGTGACCACCATCTCCAGGTACGGGAACAGGAAGACCGCCGCCAGCAGCCAGGCCGCTCCCGCGAGGGCCAGGGTGCGCGGCCTCCAGCGGTTCTGACGCAGCATCAGCTCTCCTCCTGGTTCCAACCGCTGACCTTGAGGAAGGCCAGCACCATCAGCACCACGAGGGCGAAGTTGACCACCGACATCGCCGCGGACTCCCCGATGTCGGTGGACTTCAACTGGTACATGAACACCGTGCTGGTGGCCGTGTCGCTGCTCGGGCCGCCCTGGGTCATGCCCCAGATCACCGGAAAGGAGTTGAAGACGTTGATCAGGTTGATCACCAGGCCGACCAGGAACGCCGGGCGCAGCAGCGGCAGGGTGATCCGCCGGTACGCCTGCCAGGCCGAGGCGCCGTCCACCCGGGCCGCCTCGTACACCTCGGCGGGGACGGTCTGCAGGCCGGCCAGCAGGGTGTAGGTGGTGAACGGGAGGGACACGAACACGGCGACGAAGACCATCCAGGGCCAGGCCGTCGACGGGTCGCCCAGCCAGTCCCGCGGGCCGTCGACCAGCCCGAGGTCGGTCAGGAGGGTGTTCAGCACGCCCGCCGTCCGGTCCAGCATCCAGCGGAAGCCGATCGCGGTCATCAGCACGGACGCCGCCCACGGGGCGATCAGCGCCCAGCGGGCGTAGCGCCGGCCCGGGAAGCGCTGGTCGAACAGCTGGGCCAGGGCGAGCGACAGCAGCATGGTCAGGCCGACCACGGCGAGGGTCCAGGCGACCGTGGCCAGCAGGACGTGGCCCAGGTCCGTCTCGCCGAACAGCTTCCGGTACTTGTCCAGTCCGGCCGAGCCGCGGACGAAGCCGCTGGTGCTGACCCGCAGGAACGAGGTGCGGACCATCTCGTACACCGGCCACAGCACCACGGCGAGGATCAGCAGCACGGCCGGGGCGATCCACGGCAGCGGGCCGAACCGGCGGCCTCTGCGCACAGGGGGGTTGGGAGTCACGGGGGTGCCTTTCACGGCCTTCGACGGGAGCCGGCCGTCAACTGTTCGAAGTGGGCCGTCACTTGTTCGCGACCGCGTCCTGGGCCTTCTTCTGGAGGTCGCCGAGCACCTTGGCCGGGTCGCCCGAGACGGCGCTGCCGACCGACTTCTTGAGCTCGGCCGAGACCGCGTCCCAGGTGGTGTCGCCGAGCGGGTAGAACACGGCGTGCGGCAGCAGCGCGAAGAACGGCGCGAGGTCCTGGTGCTTGCCCCCGGTGGTGAGTTCGCGCAGCGCGCTCTGGGTGACCGGCATCAGGTTGTACGTCTCGTCGAAGGCGACCTGGTTGTCCTTGCTGTACGCGAAGTCGAGGAACTTCCGGATCTGGTCGCGGTGCCCGTTCTTCTTGAACGCCATCATCCAGTCCGCCACGCCGAGGGTGGAGGCCAGCGGGCCGTTCTTGCCGGGGATGGGCGCGACCCCGTAGTCGACCTTGCCGTCCTGCGCCATCTGGATCAGCGACGGGTGCCCGTTGAGCATGGCCGCCTTCCCGGCCGCGAAGTCCGCGAACGCGGTCTTGCGGTCGGTGGTGGCCGGGTTGGCGTAGGTCAGCCCCGGGTCGACCAGGTTGGACTTGAGCCAGCGGAAGGTGTCGATGTTGGCCTGGCTGTTCAGGGTGTAGGCGCCGTCCTTGCCGGTCGGCCCGCCGTCGCCGCCCAGCTCCCAGATCATGCTCTCGCCCTGGGCCTCCTCCGGCCCCAGCGGCAGCGCGTACGGCGTGACCCCGGGCACCTTGGCCTTCACCAGCTCGGCGTCCTTGCGCAACTCGTCCCAGCTGGTGGGCGGTTGGCCGATCCCGGCCTGCTGGAACAGCGCCTTGTTGTAGAACAGCGCCCGCGCCGAGGAGACGAACGGGATGCCGTACTGCACGCCCTTGACCTGCCCGGCCCGGGCGAAGCTGTCGATCAGGTCGCCCCGGGTGTCGGGGGAGAGCACGTCCTCGGCCTTGTACAGCAGGTCGTCGGCGACCTTGTCGGCGTACCCGCCGGTCTGCAGGACGTCCGGCACGTTGCCGCTCTGGATCATCGTCTTGACCTGCTTGTCGATGTCGTTCCAGTTCACCACCTGGACGTCCACCTTGATGCCGGGGTTGGCCGCGGTGAACGCGGTGGCGACCCGGTTCCAGTAGTTCTTCGAGCTGTTGGACTCCTTGTCGCCGTAGTCGGCGGCCACCAGCTTGAGCGTCACCTTCCCGTCGGCGTCCGCCCCACCACCGCCGCTCCCGCCGCCACTGCCGCAGGAGGTGAGGGCGAGCGCCCCCAGGGCACACGCCGAGACGAGGGCCAGCACACGTTTGTCCACCGCAGATACCGCCTTCGTGCGTGCTTGATCGGATGATCCAAGATGCTTGAAGAACACTAGTTTTGAGCAGTTTCGAAAGAGCAGCTTGCTGCTCCGGGCGGTTCATGTCAATCGTGACTGCAGTTTTGAGCAACCCGTCCCCCCGTTCTCGGCCCACCGCGACCCGCTCTGCGCAGAAACGCTCAACGCCTAAGGCCTCCTCCCGGAGCCAGGGGTGAGCACCCGTCACCCACGAAGAGGAGGAGCCGCCGGACGGGCGGAAGACGATCGAGCGGGCCGCGCGGTCGCGGTATTGTGGCGCGCGCGGTCGGGGAGGCCGCAGGTGAGGACGGCGGTCCGGGCACGGCCCGGACGTTCGGGAGGGGAGCGGCATGGCCGGGGACGTGACGGTGGAGACGATCGACCTGGGGGACGGCACCACGGTGCGGGCCGAGGTGATCGGCGAGGTGGGCTTCGCCGCCGCCGGGGGCGAGGACGAGTTCGGCGACGTGGGGCTGCGCGACCGGGCCGCCCGGGTCGGCTCGGCGGTCGCGCTGTCGCTGGACCAGGTGCGCGGCACGGTGCAGGGCATCGGGCGCTGGGCCGCCGAGACCATCACCCAGGGCGGGGCCGGGGCGCCGGACACCTTCGAGGTCGAGTTCGGCCTCAAACTGGCGGTGAAGTCCGGGCAGTTGCTCGGGATCATCGCGGAGGCCGGGAGCGAGGCCGGGCTGACCGTCAAGCTCTCCTGGGACCTCGCGGCGCGCCGGGAGCGGGCAGGCGCGGCGCCGAGCGCAGGAGACGGCGCCGAGGCCGCCACCCCCGCCGCCGCGGAGTGACCGGCCCGCACCTCGACCGCGCCCGGGCCGAGGCGCTGCACCGCTGCGCCGTCCGGATCGAGGCCGCGGGCGCCTTCCTGGGCAGCGGCTTCCTGGTCGCCCCGGGCCTGGCCGTCACCTGCGCGCACGTGGTGCTGGACCGGCGCGGCCCGGCCGAGGCCCTGGTGGTGCGGCACGGCGTGAGCACCCACCCCGTGCCGCCCGGCGCCGTCCGGGCCGAACCCGCCGGCCTGGGCACCGGCCCCTTCGAGGCGTTCCCCGACCTCGCGCTGCTCGACGTCCCGGCCGCCGCCCCCGGCCACCCGGTGGCCCCGCTGGCGGGCGCCGAGGCCGAGCCGGGCACGTGGCTGACCGCCCTCGGCCACTCCACGGCCACCCCGACACCGGGGGTCAACGAGGACACGGTGGCCCTCCAGGTCGTCGGCCGGTCCGGGGAGTTCATCGCCGTCACCGGCTTCGTGCAGCCCGGCCTCAGCGGCAGCATGCTGGTCGGAGCGGACGGGCTGGTGCGCGGCGTGCTCAAGGGCAGCCGCTCGTACAAGCAGGACCTGGGCGGCTGGTACGTGCCGCTGGCCGCGCTGCTCGCCTTCCTCGGCCCGGTGGTCCGCGCGGCCGGATCCGGGTCGGCGCCGGAACCACCGCCCAGCGACGCCGAGTTGGTGACGGCGCTGATGGCCCTCCCGTACACCGCGCGCGCCGACGGCCGCTTCGACCTGCTGGAGCGGATGGGCGAGCACCTCGGCCTGCCGCACTCCTTCGAGGTCGAGGAGCGCTCCGACCGCCGCGACCACCTGTTCCGCATCGTGCGCCGCTGCCGCCACCACCGCGACGCCCCGGCGGCGCTGCGCGCGCTGTACACGGCACTGGAGGAACTCGCCCCCCACGACGGCGCGTTGCCGCACCTGCGGGACGTACTGGACCGGGCCGCCGGGGACCGCCCCGCCGACCGTCCGGGAAGCTGGTAGGCCGATGCACACGGGCGCGTACGGCGACCGGCCGCCGTGGGCCGGCGGCGAGCCGGGCACCCACCTCGCCGCCCCGTTCGAGGAGGCCGAGGACCTGCTGGCCGACATCCTGTTCGGCTTCCGGGGGATGCAGCGGCGGGAGTTCCGGCAGGGAGTGCTGGAGACGATGGGCCGCTCCCCGTCGTCCAAGCACTTCCACCTGGACGTCAAGGAGGCAGACACCGCGCGCGAACACGTCCTGGAGATCCTGCGGAGCATCCGCTGCGCCCGCGACCCCCGGGCCGTGCTCGGCTCGCTCCGCGAGGCGCTCAGGGACCACGACCCGTACGGCGGCGCGCTGCCCTGGCTGGAGGTGACCGTGCTCGCGCTCACCGCCGAGACCGGACTGCCGGCCGGCGTCCTGCTGCGCGCCATCACCCTGCTGCGCACCCTGGACCCGGCCCCCGGCCCGCACCGACTGCTCTTCCACGTGCCCCCGAACGCGCCCGGCCGCCACCGCATCGACGAGCGGACCACCCTGCCCGAGGTCCTCACCCGGCTGCTGGACCACTTCGGCGGCCCCGACGCCGGCCACGCCCTGGCCTTCCTGGACAGCCTGGCCCGGGACCAGGACCTGCTGCTCCGGCACCCCCGGCTCGCCGACCTGGGCACCCTGCTGAGCAGCCTCCCGGTCGCCCGCCCCACGCCCCCGGAGAAGGCCGCCGCCCGCCTGATCGTGCAGATCCGGCTGGAACCCGAGACCCCGGAGCACATCGAGGCCGGCCGCTACCACCTCCGGGCGTCCTGCTACCGGCAGCCGCTGGCCGGCGGCCCGATCGAACGCCTCCACGACCTGGTCGCCACCGACTCGCTCGCCCTGGAGGACCTGGTCGCCGAGGGCAGCGCCCGGCTGGCCGGCTGGCAGACCCTGGTCTCCGAGCTCGGCCGGCACAAGCGCAGCCCGGTCCGGATCGAGTTCCTGCTGCCCAGGGAACTGCTCGGCCACAGCGCCGAACTGTGGTCCCCGACCCTGGACGGACGCCGGATCGGACTGCTGCACCCGGTGGTGGTCCGCTACCTGGACCGCTACATCAACCCGTGGCTGCAGACCGAGGCCTGGTACGACCGGTGGGAGCACCTGTTCGCCGACACCCTCGACTGCGAGGCCGTCGACCGCATCGGCTGGCCGCCCCTGCACCCCGAACGGGTCGCCGACCTGCCCGGCTGGCTCGACGGCCGCCCCACCGTCGCCTGCCTCGGCCTCGACACCCCGTACGACGAACTCGATCCCCGGGTGCGCGCGGCCGTGCTCGACGCCGTGGAGATCGACGGCGTCCCGGCCATGCTGTGGCGCCGCTCCCCGGGCGCCCCGACCGACGTGGTCGACGCCCTGCGCCGCGACCGCCCGCGCTCACTCGCCCACCTGCCGGAAGCCGTCCACCGGCACCGCAAGGTGACCCGGCAGGCGCCCGCCCAGGACGGCGTCACCCTCTTCTGGGACGACCCGAACTGCCTGGACCCGGATCAGGACGCCGGATTCCCGGGGATGGTGTGAGACGGATGGTGTGAGACGGATGGCGTGAGGCGGACGGTGTGAGACGGATGGTCGGCAGTGGAGCGGGAATCAACGGCAGACGATGAGGACGAGGCGGTAACCATGCCCGAGAACTGGTGGATCTACTGGGGCACCGGCGTGCCCCACGGCGGCATCGCCGCGCTCCCGCCCGCCCCCGCCTGGCGCTCCTTCGGCGACTGGGTCGACGACGACGAGGAACTCCCGCCGCCCCCGGCCGAGGAAGCCGCCGGGCTGACGGCCCGCCGACTCGGCCGCGTCCAGCAGGCCACCGCCTACCAGGCCGACGAGCGCGAGATCCACCTCGTCAACCTGGCCCTCCACCTGCGCCGCCCGCTGCTGATCACCGGCAAGCCCGGCGTCGGCAAGTCCACCCTCGCCTACGCCGTCGCCCACGAGCTGGGCCTCGGCCCGGTGCTGCGCTGGCCGATCAGCAGCCGCTCCACCCTGCGCGACGGCCTCTACACCTACGACGCCATCGGCCGCCTCCACGAGGCCGGCCTGCACGCGCCGCAGGACGGCACCCACCGCAGGCCGCCCGCCATCGGCCGGTTCCTGCGCCTCGGCCCGCTCGGCACCGCCCTGCTGCCCTGGCGCACCCCCCGCGTCGTCCTCATCGACGAGATCGACAAGAGCGACATCGACCTGCCCAACGACCTCCTCAACGTCTTCGAGGAGGGCGAGTTCGAGATCCCCGAACTCCAGCGCCTCGGCCCGGGCCCGCAGGAGGTCGCCGTCGCCGACCCCGGCCGGCACGCCGTCGTCCGCGGCGGCCACGTGCGCTGCGCCCACTTCCCGCTGGTCGTCCTCACCAGCAACGGCGAGCGGGAGTTCCCCTCCGCCCTGCTGCGCCGCTGCGTCCGGCTGGAGATCCAACCGCCCACCGAGGAACGGCTGGCCGCCATGGTCGCCGCCCACCTCGGCCCGGACGGCAGCCCGGACGGCGCCCAACGCGCCGAGCTGATCACCGAGTTCCTGCGCCGCCAGCGCGAGGACGGCGCCGACCTGGCCAACGACCAGCTGCTCAACGCCCTGCTGATGGCCGAGCGCGGCCTGTGGGGCAGCGGGCCGGGGCGCGACGTCATCCAGGACGTCCTGCTGCGCCCGCTCAACGAGGGCTGAGGCGGCGGCCGGTGGACGGGTTCGGTACGGGCGGGCGCGGTACGGGCGGGTCCGGCGCGGGCGGGAACGGTACGAGCGGGAGTGGTACGGGCGGGCCCGGCCCGGACGGAGCGTCGGCGGCGCGCGCCGCGCTGCGGCAGGCGCTGGCCGCCCTCGTCGCACCCGAGGACGGCGCGTCACGGCCCCAGGACCTCGCCGACGCGCTGTGGATCTCCCGGCTGGCCGGCCTCGGCCCGCTCCCCGACGCCGACGACGGTGCCGGTGCCGGTGTCGACGCCGACGCTGACCCGGAGCCGCCGGGCGGCCACCCCGCGCCCCCGACCACCCCGCACCCGCACCCGCACCAGCCGTCCGCCGACCCCGACCGCCCCCGACCGCCCGCCCCCACCACTCCGCGGCCCGGCCCCAAGGTCGAACTCCACCCCCGCCACGCCCCCACCGACCCCCACCACCCGGGCAGCCCTGCCCGCGGCGCCGAAGTCGTCCAGGTCACCCGGCCCCCCGCCCTGCCCGGCGCCCTCGCCATCGCCCGCGCCCTGCGGCCACTGCGCCGACCGCTCACCCAACGCCCCGGCGGCCGCAGGCCGTCGCACCTCGACGAGGAGGCGACGGCGGAGGCCACCGCCGAGGCCGGGGTGCTGCTGCCGGTCTGGCAGCGGACCCGGCCCCGCTACTCCGTCGACCTGCTGGTCGACACCGGCGCCACCATGGCCGTCTGGCACGACCTCGCCGGTGAACTCGCCACCCTGCTGGAGCGCCACGGCGCCTTCGAGGAGGTGCGCACCTGGTCCCTCGACACCGACCGGCAGACCCCGCACCTCACCCCCTTCCGCCGCCGTCGCACCGCCGCCCCGCCGCCCGCCACCCCCGACCGGAACTGGTCCCGGCCGCTCGCCGACCCGCACGCCCGCCGGATCCTGTTCGTCCTCACCGACGGCGTCGGACCGGCCTGGTACGGCAGCGAGTTGGTGCCCTTCCTGGCCCGCGCCGCCGCCACCGGACCGGCCGCCGCCCTCCAGGTGCTGCCCCGCCGGCTCTGGCACCGGACGGCCCTGCGCCCCGCCCCGGTCGAGGCCCGGGCCGCCACCCACGGACGGCCCGTCCCCGTACTGCGCACCGAGAGCACCCTGCCCGGCATCCCGCGCGGCCGGGCCGGCGAATCGGCCCGGGCCGCGGTCGGCTGGCTGCCCGTGCTGGAGATCGACGCCGACTGGCTCGCCCCCTGGGCCGACCTCACCGCGGGCCGCACCACCGGCTGGACCCCCATGCTCGCCGCGCCGCTCAGCGGGGTCCCGCGCCCGCCGCGCCCGCGCACCGGGGAGACGGCCGCGCGCCCGCCCGCCGACCGGGTCGCCGCCTTCCGGGCCGGCAGCTCCCCGAACGCCTACCGGCTCGCCTGCCACCTGGCGGCGGCGCCGCTCAGCCTGCCGGTGATGCGGCTGGTCCAGCGGTCGACCGTGCCGGAATCGGGCCAGCGGGAACTGGCCGAGCTGTTCCTGTCCGGGCTGATCGAGGTGCGGGAGAAGGCCGCGGACCCGGACGAGGTGGTGTACGACTTCGTCGACGGCGTCCGGGAGGAACTGCTGGGGGAGTTGACCCGCACCGAGTCGGTCCGGGTGCTGGAGCACGTCCTCGCCAAGGTCTCCGGCCGGGTCGCCGCGACCTTCGGCGGCACCCTCGACTTCCGCGCCCTCGCCGCCGCGACGGAGGACTCACGGCACCGGATCCCGGAGCGCAGCCGCCCGTTCGCCGAGGTCGCGGCGCGGGTGCTGGCCGGGGCGGGCGGCCAACACGTCACGATCGCCCGGCACTTGAGCAGCGCCGTCGGCGGCGGGACCCTCCGGCGCGACCTGCTGACCCCACCCCCGCCGATCACCAGCCCACCCGACCCACCCCGGATGATCGGACGGCAGGAGGAACTCGACCGGCTCGCCCAGGCCTGCGAACCAGGGGGCACGAGGACCCGGCTGATCGTGGTCGAGGCGGCCCAGGGCATGGGGAGGCGCCGTCTCCTCCAGGAGTACGTCCGAACGCACGGTGGGCAGCATCCCTTCATCCACTGGATCACCGGGCGGACCGCCGACACGATGGCCACCGGTTTCGAGCGGTTGCGGGCCGCCCTGGGCGCGGAGAGCGCCGACCGCCTCGGCGCGCGGCTCGAAGCCCACCCGAACTGGCTGGTCATCGTGGACGATCTGTGGTCGGCCGCCTCGTACCCGCGCGAACTCGCCCGGCTCCTCGACTCCGAGGGTGGCCGGGTGATCGTCACGACCGACTCGCGCGACGGAAAGCCGTTCCTCGACTCCGCGACGACCGTCGTGCTCGCCTTCCTCACCGAGGAGGAACTGCGGGAGGAGATCCGCCACCGTCTCGGCGACGCCTACCGACGGATCGAGTACGCCCAGGAGTTCCAGTACCTGCTCGACCGGATGCCCCGCCGCCCGGACGAACTGGCGACCTGGCCCCTCGACGCCCAACTGGCCGCCCTGGTCGGGCCGGAGGGAGCGGAGGACTCCTACTCCAACGTCCGCAGCTTCCGCCTGCCCAGCCCGGCGCTGGCGATCGCCGCGGTGGGCCACCTCGACGGCGCCGGGCACGTACACGTCGCCGTGTACGGCGTGGACGGCGTGATCCGCTCCATCGACGTGTCGACCGGGCAGGAGACGGGCCGCCGACTGACCCTCGCGGGAGCCGTCCCGTCGATCGTCGCGCTGGCGCAGGTCAGTGAGCACCCGCCCGTCCTCTGCACGGCGGACTCCACCGGCGAACTCGCCTACTGGGACGGCCAGGACGGATCGCTCGTCTCGGCCCCCCGCAGCCTTCCCACACCTCCGGTGGCCATGGCGTCCTTCGGCGACAGCGGTGAGGGGCAGCTGTTCTGGACGTCCGACGCCGACGGCCGGATGCACGTCCGGAGCCGGCTGGACGGCGACGCGGGCCTGGAGCTGTGGGGCCTGCCCGGCGGCCATCGCTCCTGGGCCATGACCGTGCTGCCCCAAGTGGACGGGCGGCAGCTCCTGGTCGGCGTCGACCCCACCGGACGCCTCCACCGCTGGCAGCCCGAGGACCCCACAACCGCCGAGTTCTTCGCCGCCGCCGTGGTCGACCCCGGCCGCGCGCGGACGATCGTCGGGATCTCCGGCGACGAGACCCGCTGCGTGATCGCCTCGATCGGCGACCGGGACACCCACGTCCACATCTGGGAGTTCGACGGCCGTTGGCGCGAGGACCGTCGGCTTGAGGACCGCCGGCACGAGGACCGTCGGCACGGAGAGCGGAGGAGCGGGGACCGGGCGGGTGAGGCCGAACGGCCGCTCGTCGCTGACCGGTTCCGTCTGGTCGAGCGGATCGCCCAGGGGCGGCGGAGCGAGGTCTGGCGGGCCCTCGACGAGTGGGACGGCTCGACGGTCGCGGTGAAGACCTTCGCCCGGGAGCACCTCCTCCCCGAGCTGGACCGGGACCTGTTCCTGCAGCAGACCGGCAGGCTCGCCGAGATCACCGCGCTCGGCCACCCGGGCCTCGTCGCCTTCCGCAGTGCCCGCAGTGACGCCGAACGCTTCTACCTGGCCATGGAGTTCATCGACGGCCCGGACCTGAGGAGCCTGCTCGACGCCGGCCCCGTGCCCCCGCACGAGGCAGCGGTGATCGCCCACGGCGTGGCCGAGGCGCTGGTCCACCTGCACGGCCAGGGCCTCGCGCACGGCAGGATCGAGCCCGCCAACATCCTCATCCGGCCGGACGGCAGCCCGGCCCTCTGCGACCTCGGCATCGACCTGGACGGGAACGGCACGACGGATCGGACCGTCGACCTCTTCGACCTCGGCACCGTTCTCCAGGAGACCGGAGTGCCCGAGGCCCTGAACGGCCTCGTCCTCGACCTGGTGCACCCGGACCCGCGCCGACGGCCGACCTCCGCCGTCGAGGTCCTCCAGCGGATCGGCGCCTCCGGCGTCCTGGTCCGGCCCGGCCGAACGACCGCGCCGCCGCTGAGGTTCACGCTGCTCGGGGAGGTCCGCGTCCGGCGCGGGGACGAAGCCGTGGAGCTCGGGTCCAGGGAGCAGAAGGCGCTGCTCGCCGCCCTGCTGAAGTACCGCCGTCGCCCCGTCCGGGCCGAGGTGCTGATCGCGGAGGTACGGCACCAGCACACCTCCTCCGCCCGTGACATCGAAGAAGTCCGTTCCCACATAACGGAGTTGGTGAGGGTCCTCAACTCACCGTCGGACCGTCGCAAGGTGGTGGAGGAACTGGCGGATCACCACACCTGGGTCCTGAACGTCGGCTCCGAGCAGATCGACACCGTGCTCTTCGAGCAGGCCCTGGAACGCGCCGAGACGGCCCGCGCGAACGGCGACCCGGCGGAGGCCCGGCGGTGCGCCGAGGAGGCCCTCGCCCTCTGGCAGGGCCCGCCGCTGGCCGACGTGCCGGGGCCGCTGGCGGACATCGAGCGGACCAGGCTGACCGAACTGCACGAGCGCGCCCAGGAGTTGCTGCGCGAAACGGCGCCGCCGCCCGGCCCGGGCGACACCCGCCTCAGCTACCGGCTGCTCGGCCGGCTGCGCGTCCTGCGGGGCGGGGAGCCGCGGCCTGCAGGCTCACCGCAGCAGCAGGCCGTCCTGGCCGCCCTGCTGCTGCACGCCCCGGCACCGGTGCCGAACGCGAGCCTGGTCAACGCCGTCTTCGGCGACGCCCCACCGGCCCAGGCCCTGGCTGCCGTGCGCACCTACGTCGTTCGGCTGCGCCACGTCCTGGCGGACCGCACCGGGCCGCGCGGCGCCCCCGAGATCCTCCAGTCGGTCAGCGGCGGCTACCGGCTGACCGTCGATCCGGGCTCGCTCGACGTGGCCGTCTTCGAGCAGCGCCTGGTCGAGGCCCGGCAGGCCCAGGAGGCCGGGAGCCTGTCCGAGGCGCACGCCCTGCTGCGGTCCGCACTCGACCTCTGGGAGGGGCCCGCGCTGGACGGGGTACCGGGGCCGTACGCCTCCTGGGAGCGCACCCGGCTGACCGAGCGGATGAGGGCGGCCGGCGAGGAGCTGTACGTCACGGGGCTGGCGCTCGGACGGCACCTGGAGTTCCTCGCGGAGCTCGAACAGCTGGTCTCCGAGGACCCGTTGCGCGAGCGGCTGTGCGCCCTGCTGATGCTCGCCCAGTACCGCTGCGGGCTGCGGGACGACGCGATCGAGGCCTACCGGCGGCTCCAGGAGGGGCTGAGCACGGAGCTCGGCATCGAGCCCGGTCCGGCCGTGCAGCGGCTGTACCGGATGATCCAGGCGGCCGACCCCGAACTCCACCGCCTCGGTCTCGCCGAGGCGCTGGTCGTGCCGCAGGGCGGAACGGCCGCCCCCGCCGGGGTGGACGTGGACCGCCTCCCGCGCGGCGACGACCCGCGGGGCGTGGCCATCGGGACGGACCCGGCCGAACAGGCCCCCGTCTTCGTCGACTTCGAGCGGGATCCGCTGTTCGCCGTGTTCGGCGACCCCGGATCGGGGAAGACCGCGCTGCTCCGGCTGCTGGTCAGGCGGCTCACCGAGCGCTACAGCGCGGAGGAGATCGGCTTCCTGGTCTTCGACTTCCGCCGCACGCTGCTGGACCGGCTGCCGCCCGAGTACCTCGTCCGCCACGCTTCCAGCGTGTCGGGTCTTGCCACCCTGGCCCGGATCGTGCGCGTCGCCGCCGCCAGCCGTACGCCGGACGCCGACCGACGGCGGCAGGGCCGGCGGGGGCACAAGGACATCTTCCTCGTCGTGGACGACTACGAGCTGATCGCCGAGGCCCTCGCCGAGGGCGAGCCGCACCCGCTGGCCTCCCTGGCCGAACTCCTCGATCAGGCGGGGAGCGTGGGCCTGCGGGTGATCGTCGCCCGCCGCGCGGAGGGCGCCGGCCGTGCCCGGGCCACCGACCCCTTCCTCCGCGCGGTCTGCGACCTCGGCCGGCACGGGGTGGTCCTCCCCGGCGGCGCGGAGGAAGGCCCGCTGCTGGGGTCCGTCGCCCCCCGGGTCCTCCCCCCGGGCCGGGGGGTCCATGTGACGCCGGGCCGCCCGTCCGGAACGCTGATCCGAACCGGCTGGATGCCCGACGGAAGCGGCTGATGACGACTGACGACGCGTCAGAATCTGGTCGGCGGCGGCTCAGGGCCGGACGGCGAAGACCCAGCGGTTGGCCGCGAGGGTGTCGTCCGGTTCGGGGAGCGGGCCGCGGCCGTAGTGGCGGGTGAACTCGAAGGGGGTGTGGTCGGTGGTGGACCAGCCGTGTGCGCGGAGGTCGGCGGAGGTGTCGGGGCGGGGTTCGGCGTCGAAGAGGGCCGGCAGGTCGATGCCGGTCCGGTCCCGGGTGGCGGTGTAGACGGGGTTGCCGCGGACGGCCGCGGACTCGAAGCCGAACTTGGCCTCGTAGGCGAGGGTGGAGCCGGGCGCGCTGAGCCGGTCGACGCTGGCGAAGAGTTCGCGTTCGGCGGTGCCGGGCAGGAAGAGCAGCAGACCTTCGGCCAGCCAGGCAGTGGGCCGGTCGGGGCGGAAGCCGGCGGCGGTGAGCGCGTGGGCCCAGTCGGTGCGCAGGTCGGCGCCGACGGCGACGCGGTGCGGGGTCGTCGGACGGGCTTCGATGCCGTCCAGGACGCCCTGTTTGAAGGCCAGCACCTCGGGCCGGTCGATCTCGTAGAGGGCGCAGTCGGACGGCCAGTCGAGCCGGTACGCCCGGGCGTCCAGCCCGGCGCCGAGCAGGACGACCTGCCGGGCGCCGAGTTGCACGGCGCGCAGCAGCTGGTCGTCCAACGCCCGGGTGCGCAGGGCGAAGTAGCGGCCGAGCCGGCCCCACAGCGGGTCGGCCTCCCCGGCCGGGACGTCCCGGGGGTGGAGCGGCCAGTCGGCGGCGGCGGGGACGGCGCGGACGAAGTGCTCCGCGTACGGGTCGCGGGCGAGGGCGTCGGGGCGGTGGGTCTCGATCGCCCGGGCGGCGGCGACCAGCACGGCGGTGAGGCCCACGCCTTCGGTGACGGCGTGCTCTCCGGCCACGGCGTGGTCATCGACGGCGGCATAATTTTCGACGGCATTGTCGTCGACGGCGGCGTGGTCGTCGGGGGCGGGGGTTCCGGTCGGGTCGAGGGTCTCGGTCGCGCCGACGCTCATGTGCGCTCCTGCGGTCGGGGGTCGGGGGTCTCGGGAGGGTTGGTCCAGACGTCGAGCCGGTCGCGGGTGGTGACCCGGGCGCCGTACACCCGGCGCATGAAGCCGAGGACCGCCTCGTCGGGCAGGTGCAGCGCCGCGGTGCAGTCGGCGAGGACGGTGACGTGGAAGCCCTTCTGGAAGGCGGTGCGCGCGGTGCTGTCGACGCACACGTCGGCGAACACGCCGGCCATGGCGAGGTGGTGGACGCCGCCGTCGGCGAGGTGCCGCTCGAAGCCCGCGCTGAGGAAGGCGTCGAAGCAGGCGTGCTTGGTGAACACGGCCTCGTCCGCCCTCGGCGTCACGGCGTGGAACTCGGCGCCCCAGCTGCCGTCGAGGCACTTGGGGCGCTTGCCGAGCACGGCGTCCCGGTGGCGCCAGCTCGCGCCCTGGTGGGCGGGGTCGCCGAGGAAGCGGACGAAGACCACCTCGGTGCCGTGGGCCCGGGCCGCCTCGACGGCGCGGGCGGTGTTGGCGGCGACGGTGGTGAGCCGGGTCGGGTCGCCGGGGTAGCGCACGGCGGCGACCGGCCCGGCGCAGAAGTCGTTCTGCAGGTCGACGACGACCAGGGCGGTCCGGCCGGCCGGCTGCGCCGCGCTCACGCGGCCGACCCGGGCCGGGCCACCAGTTCGACCCGCTGGGCGGCCTCGGTCGGCATGAAGGGCTCCTGGGGGGTGGTGCGTCGGGGAACGGGACGCCTCGGCGCCCGGTGGTTCCCCCACTATCGATGACCGGGCCGGTGTGGGCGGGGGCATGATCGTCGGGTTCACCTGATGGGATGAAATCGTCCGAATGGCCCGGAGGTTGCCGGTGCCGCGCGCACCTGGGCTGCGCGCTCGTTGGGCCCGCGCTCGTTGGGCCCGCGCGCGTGGGCCGTACGCGCGGGCGTCAGCGCGCCGTGGCGAGCTGCCAGTCGGCGGGCCCGGCCGGCGGCAGGTGGCCGGGCAGGCCGGGGGTCCAGCGCTTGGTGCCGTCCGGCAGGACGGCGAGTGCCTCCACCCCGGGTCGGCGGGCCGCCCAGGCGAGGGCCCGGTCCGGGCCCATCGCGAAGGCGGCGGTGGCCCAGGCGTCGGTGCGGGCGATGCCGGTGCCGGGGGCGCCCACCAAAGTGAGCGAGGCGAGGCCCTCCGCCGGTCGGCCGGTGTGCGGGTCCAGGACGTGGGCGCCGCGTTCGGCGGTGCCGGAGGTGGCGATCGCGAGGTCGCTGCCGCCCAGGACTGCGGCGAGCGCGCCCGGCCGCCCGGGGTGGGCGACGCCGATCCGCCAGGGCCCGCCGCAGGTCTGCACGTCACCGCCGCCGTTGACGCAGAACTGCCGGGCTCCGGCGGCGCGCAGCAACCGGGCCGCCTCCTCGACGGCCCAGCCCTTGACCCAGCCGCTGGGGTCGAGTCGGCCGCCGGGGCGCTCGGTGAAGTAGCCGTCGGTCTCGGCCGCGACCTCGCGGCAGGCGTCCAGCACCGTGCGGACCTCGGGATCGCAGCCCGCGAGGGCCAGTTCGCCCCGGTCGAGCCGGCTGATGTCGCTCTCCGGCCGGTACGGGGAGAACACCGCGTCGATCCGGTGCAGCCGGTCGGCGATCCGCCGCAGCGCCTCGCGGGTCCCGGGGCCGGGGTCGCGGACGGCGATCGAGAACACGGTGCCCATCACGGGCTCGGCGTGCCGCAGCACCGGCGTCAGCCCTTCGCCCGGTCGAGGGCGCTCTGCAGCGAGCGGGTGTAGCCGTCGCTGGTGTAGGTCGCGCCGCTGACGGCGTCGATCCGGGCGCTCTGCGCGGCGATCGCCTCCTGGTTGAGGGTGGGGAGGGCGTCGGCGTTGATCTCGCGGTCCCGGCGGTCCTCGGCGGGGTACTTGACCACGTCGATGCCGGTGATCCGGCTCCCGGCGAGGGTGACCTGCACCTGGACCGGGCCGTACCGGGTGTTGACGGTGTCACCGCTGACCTTCCGGGTGGCGCCGCCCGCCGCCGGTGCGGGCGCGGGGGAGGCGGAGCCGGAGGTGTCGGCGGCGCCGGTGGTCCCGCTGCCCGAGGACGAGCCGGACCCGGACCCGGATCCGGAGCCGGACGGGGTGCCCGCCCCCGAGCTGATCACGGGCGCGTTCCCGGCCGCCTGGTGCGGTTTGAGGGAGAGCAGCAGCACCACCCCGGCGGCGGTGGCGGCACTGGTGACGACGGCTCGGCGCATGACCGGACGACTCCTCCGATGAGTGGACGATTCCGATGACTGGACGATGACTGCACGGTGACTGGACGAGTGAGTGGCAGCGGGGCGGGCTCAGAAGGCGAAGGACTCGTGGTGGATCCGCCCCGGCCGCACCCCGGCCGCCCGCAGCGCCCGTACGGCCTCCGCGGTGACGGCCTCGGGCCCGCACAGGTACACCTCGTGTTCCGCGAGCCCCGGCACCAGCCGGGCCAGCGCGGCCCCGAGGTCCCCGATGTGTTCGCGCGGGCCGAGCAGCTCGTGCACCACCGCGCCGCGCCGCCGGGCGACCTCCGCCAGCTCCGCCCGGAACAGCACGTCCTCGGCGCGCCGGGCCCGCTGCACCAGGGTCACCTCGCCCGGCAGGGTCTCGAACAGGGCCCGCAGCGGGGTGATCCCGACGCCCACCCCGAGCAGCAGCACCCGGCGCCGGCGCTGCCGCCGTCCGGTGAACGCCCCGTACGGCCCCTCGGCCCGGACCCGGGTGCCCGGGCGCAGCCGGGCGACGGCGGCGCTGTGGCCGCCGAGGTCCTTGACGGTGAACCGGAGGAAGTCCGGGTGGGCCGGCGCGGACAGCGAGTACGGGTTGGCGGCCCAGCGCAGTCCGGGGGCCTGGAACTGGAGGCGGAAGAACTGGCCGGGCTCGGCGCGGAGTTCGTCCAGCCGCCGACCGGCCAGGAACAGCGACACCACGCCCGGCCCCTCCGGCCGGACCTCGGCGACCCGCAGTCCGTGCCGCCGGTCGAGCAGCCAGGGCCGCAGCAGCCGGAACCAGCCGAGCAGCGCCGCCGTCCCGAAGTAGAGCGCGTACCAGGCGGCCCGGCCGGGCCCGCCGCCGAGGTCGGCGCCGGTGGTCAGCTGGTGGGCGAAGGCCAGTGCCACCGCGAGGTAGGTGGCCAGGTGCAGGTAGTACCAGGTCTCGTAGGAGAGTCGGCGGCGGGCCGCCCGGGCGGAGACCGCTCCGGTGCCGAGCATCAGCAGGGTGCCGAAGGCGGCCTTGAGCATGTCGGGGTAGTGGAACACGATCTCCACGCCCTCGGCGAGCGGCCCGCGCCCGTCGGTGAGCGCATAGCCCCAGACCACGGTCAGCAGGTGCACGGTGACCAGGCCGACCAGCCAGCGGCCGCCGTACGCGTGCCAGCGGGCCAGCCGGTCGGCGCCGACCCCGCGCTCCACCGCCGGCAGCCGGGCCATCAGCAGGAGCAGCACCGGCGCGGCGTACCCGGCGAGCAGCCCGGTGATCCGCCCGGCGCCGGTCAGCCAGCCGGCCGCCCCGGCCACCGAGGCGGTGTCCGCCCACCACAGCCCGAGCACGCCGAGCACGCCGGCGGCGACCAGGCCGAGCGCGGCGCCCGGCGGCAGCGCGAGCGGCGGGCGCTCGGCCGCCCGGTGACGTGGTCCGGCCGGCGCCCGCCGGGACTTCGGTGCGGTGGCAGTGGCCATCGGGGAACCTCCTTGACTCCCGGCGGCGGCACGGCCCCGCCGGGGCGGTCCACGATGGCACCGCAAGCTCTGAGTCACCTCTGAACGGGCCCGGCCCCGACGCCCGCCACGAGGGCCGTTTGCCCTGGTCAGAGGCCATACGAGGGCTACGAACGACCCCCGTTGATCTCACGGCTTTCTCATCGCGGCACCCCCGGTACGAACACCACCCGCCTCGACCCGAGGGACCACCCCGGTGCGGGGCGGGTTCGCGCGGCAGCTGGAGACCTGCGCGCGGGCGCTGACCGAGGCCCGGGCCACCCTGCCCGCCTGCCCACCCGGAACATGACGTAACGTCAGAAGCTCACGCACAGGATTCTGCTGACCATGCGGAGAGGTACCGACATGCCCCGTCCAGCACACATCGCGATGGTGAACATCCCGGCGCACGGCCACGTCAACCCCAGCCTGGACGTGATTCGGGAGCTGGTCTCCCGTGGCCACCGCGTCAGTTATGTCAACGACCCGGCGTTCGCCGAGCAGATCGGGACCACCGGCGCCCGGCTCGTGCCGTACCAGACCGGCCTGGAGGTCCTCAAGGGCCGTGCGGTCGCGCCCGGGACCAACATCCACGGCATGGTCTTCGGCGAGGCACGGGCGATGCTGCCCCGGATGCGGGAGGCGTTCCACGACGACCGGCCCGACCTGGTGCTGTACGACTTCATGGCGTACGCGGGACGGGTTCTGGCCGACGGCTGGGGCGTGCCGTCGGTGCTGGTACTGCCGTCCCGGGTCGCCCAGGCCGACCCCCAGGTGGAGCCGTTCCGGACGGTCATGGCGGCCCTGGAGGCGGAGGGCGTCCCGGAGCGCTTCGCCAAGTGGCTGGCCGAGAACGGGGTGGCGTCCCAGGACATGTTCTCGTACATGCTGCGGCCCGACCGCGGGGTCGCGCTGATCCCCCGGGCGCTGCAGAGCGCGCTCGAGGAGATCGACCCCGAGGTCTTCTCCTTCGCCGGCCCCTGCCTGGACAACCGCGAGCACCAGGGCAGTTGGACCCGGCCGCAGGGCGCGCAGAAGGTCCTGCTGGTCTCGCTCGGCTCCGCCTTCACCCACCAGCCGGCCTTCTACCGGGCGTGCCTGGAGGCCTTCGGGGACCTTCCCGGCTGGCACGTCGTGCTCCAGGTCGGCAAGGCGACCGACCCGGCGGAGCTGGGGCCGATCCCGGCCAACGTCGAAGTGCACCCCTGGGTACCGCAGTTCGCGGTGCTGCGGCAGGCCGACGCGTTCATCACCCACGCGGGGATGGGCGGGTGCAGCGAAGGCCTGTACTGCGGGCTGCCCATGGTGGCGGTGCCCCAGGCCGCCGACCAGTTCGACAACGCGGACCGGCTGGTCGAACTCGGCGTCGCCCGGCGCCTGGACACCGAGCAGGCCACCGCCGAGGCGCTGCGCTCCGCCGTCCTGGAGCTGACCACCGACCCGGCGGTGGCGGCCCGGCTGGCCGAACTCAGTGCGGAGGTCCGCGCGGGCGGCGGCGCGTCGAGGGCCGCCGACCTGATCGAGGCCGCACTGGTCTGACGCCGCGCCGGGGTCCGGCCAGCCGTCCACTGCCGCCCCCCTGGGGGCGGCAGTGGACGCCCTACGCCGGGTCGGAGGACGGGGGAGGGAGGTGGCCGGCGAGGAGGGCGCGGCCGAGCGGGGTGGGGCGGTGGGTGACGGTGCGGCCCTCGCGGTCCTTGGCGGTGAGGCCGGAGTCGGCGAGGACGGTGGCGTGTTCGCTGGCGGAGGCCGTGGAGATGTCCAGCAGCCCGGCCAGGTCCTTGGTGGAGCACGGGCCGTGGGTGGCGATGGCCTCCAGGGCGGCGGCGCGGGTCTGGCCGAGCAGCGCGGTGAGGTTGCGGCTCGGGGTGGGTTCGGGCTCGGGCTGCAAGGGGCCGCCGATCCTCGCCGGGTAGAGGAGGACGGGCTGCTGCCGGGGGTCCTCGAAGCGGGCGATGACGGGGCGGCGGGGGCCGAACACGCAGGGCTGGAGCAGGAGTCCGCGACCGTCCAGCCGGATGTCGTGCCGGCAGGACCCCACCAGCGGGAAGCTGAGCACCGGGCGGCGCCAGGAGACCGACGGGTGCAGCGAGGCGAGGACCCGGTCCGGTTCGCCGAGCCGGCGGCGCCGGCCGTGGTCGGTGGTGACGATGGTCTCGATCTGCCGCCGGTACGGGTCGATCGCGCGGGTCTGGTAGTCGGCGGTGACGTTGCCGAGCAGCCGCCGGGCCCGCCGGTCGCCCGCCGCCACGCCGCGCGCGAAGGCGCTCAACTGCCGGGTCCCGCCGACCGATCGCAGGTGGTCGCGGAGCGGCTCCTCGGGCGCCTCGGCGGTGGCGCTCTCGGTGGCGCCGGGGTCACGGCGCACGGTGAGGAACTCCGGGATGGCCGAGGGGGTGTAGAGGTCGAAGAGCAGCGCGGTCCGCGGGTTCCAGGACGCCCGCAGCCGGTTGCGCCACACCTGGAAGCGTGGATCGCAGTGGCCGCTGACCAGGCCGTGGACGCTGAGGGACAGCTCCATCGACATGTCAGGACGCTCCGCCACCCGGACGCGGTCCAGGTCGTCCGCACCGAAGATGATTCGCAGCACGGACAGGATCGTCACCCCGTGGGCGGCCGGTCCGCAAGACCGTTCGGCGAGGGCCGAATCGATTGCCCGGCGGGCCTCGGACCCGGCAGGCTCGGAGGGCCGGCGGGGCGGCGGTCCGGCGGGGGCGGAGGTCGTCGCCTCGCCCGGGCGGGGTGCCCCGGGTGACGGACCGGGGCGCCCCGCCGGTGCGGACGCCGGTGGACGAGCAGCGGGCGCGGTCGGCGGACGGGCCGCGGGCCGCTCAGTCCAGCTCGGCCGCTGACTCGACGACCACGCCGTACAGGTCCCCGACGGTGGCGAGCGCGCCGCGGTGGACCTGGGCCGCGGTGAGCTCCTCGGTGCCGGAGTTCAGCGGGCGGGTCGCGCAGGCGTCGGCGACCACGGTGGGGCGGTTGCCGCGCAGGAATGCGCCGGCGGCGGTGAAGGCGACGCACATGTGGGTCATGAACCCGGCGACCACGACCTCCTGGTGGCCGGCCGCGTCGACCAGTTCGCCCAGCTCGGTGCCGACGAAGGCGTCCGGGGCCTGCTTCACCACCACCCGCTCGCCCTCGGCCGGGGCCACCGCCGGGTGGATCCGCCCGATCTCCTCGCGGATGTCGTACGGGGTGCCGGCGCCGCCGTCGTTGACGACGTGGATGACGGTGGCGCCCTCGGCCCGGGCCCGGGCGAGCAGGCCGGCGGCCGCGTCGAGGGCCTCGCGCCAGCCGGTCAGCTCCATCACGCCGCGGGTGTAGGTGTTCTGGTAGTCGACCAGGAGGAGGGTGCTCGCGCCGAGCCGGGCGGGCTTGTCGTCGAGGCCGGTGAGCGTGCGCAGGGTGAGGGTGCGTGGGGTGAGGGTGCGTGGGGTGGTGCGGGTGCTCGGGGTGGTGCCGGGCATGGCTGTACCGCCTTCGGGGCTGGGAGGGTATCGGGGCAGGTCACGCGTGGTGCGGCCCGCCCCAGGAACGCTACGGGCGGGCCCGGCATGGCGGCAATGCCGTCCAACGTGCAGAATCCGACATCGGCGTCGGGTGCCGGCGCCCGCGTCGGTGGCGGTGTTGGCCTCGGCGTCGGTGGCGGCGCATCCGCGTCGGCGGAGATCGAGCGAGAGGGGGAGGGCCCGTGGAGAGCGCGCAGCGGCTGGTCGTCATCGTCCTGTTCGAGGGGGTCGACCTGTTGGACGTCACCGGACCGCCCGAGGTGTTCGCGCTGCTCCGGCGGGAGACCGGTGACGCGGTCGGCTACCGGGTGGTGCTGGCCGCCGCCACCGCCGAGCCGGTCACCACCGCCGCCGGGGTGCGGATCCTGCCCGACCTGACCTTCGACCGGGCCGCCGCCGAGGGCGGCATCGACACCCTGCTGGTGCCCGGGTCGGTGGAGGTCGACCAGGCCGGGCGGGTCAGGGCGTTGGCCGACCCGGAGGTGGTCGAGCAGGTGCGCCGGCTGGCGGCCCGTTCGCGCCGGGTCGCCTCGGTGTGCGTCGGCGCGCACCTGCTGGCCGCCGCCGGGCTGCTGGACGGCAAGCGGGCCACCACCCACTGGTCGACCGCGGGCCAACTCGCCGCCGAGTACCCGCAGATCGAGGTCGACGCGGACCCGATCTTCATCCGCGCGGGCGAGGTCTGGACGGGCGCGGGCATCAGCGCCTGCCTGGACCTCTCGCTCGCCCTGGTCGCCGAGGACTTTGGCGAGGAGCTCGCGCTGCGGGTCGCCCGCCAGCTGGTGATGTACCTCAAACGCCCCAGCGGCCAGAGCCAGTTCAGCGTCCCGCTGGAGCCGGTCTCGACCACCCGGCGGATCGAGGAGCTGCGCCACCACGTCCTGCGCAACCTGACCGGCCGGCTCACCGTGCCCGAGCTCGCGGCCCACGCGCACCTCAGCGAACGGCAGTTGGTCCGGATCTTCAAGTCCGAGCTGGGCACCACCCCGAGCGCCTACGTCGAGTCGGCCCGGGTCGAACTCGCCCGCCACCGGCTGGAGTCGGGCGACGACACCCTCGAACGCATCGCCACCGCCTGCGGGTTCGGCACCACCGACACCCTGGTGCGGGCCTTCCGCCGCCGACTGGACACCACGCCGACCGACTACCGTCGGCGCTTCCGTACGGCGGTGCCGGATGCGACGGCCACGACGGACACGACCGCCACGACGGCCGTCACGCCCCAGGCGGCCGTCACGCCCGAGGCGGCCGTACGGGCTGACGCAGCCGCACCGTGAAGGTGGTGCGGCCGGGCCGACTGGTCGCCTCGACCGTGCCGCCGTGCGCCTGGACCACGGCCCGGACGATGGCCAGGCCCAGCCCGGTCGAGCCGGTGGTCCGGGAGCGGGCCCGGTCGCCCCGGACGAAGCGTTCGAAGACCCGCTCCAGCAGCTCCTCCGGGATCCCCGGGCCCTCGTCGGTGACGCTCAACTCGACGTGCTCGTCGCCGGGTTCGAGGCGCAGCTCGACCGCCGTACCGGCCGGAGTGTGGGTACGGGCGTTGGCCAGCAGGTTGGCCACCACCTGGCTCAGCCGGTGCTCGTCCCCGCGCACCAGCACCGGCTCCTCGGGCAGCGCCAGGCGCCAGCGATGGTCGGGGCCGGCCGCCCGGGCGTCGGCCACGGCGTTCAGCGCGATCCGGGTGAGGTCCACCTCGTCCCCGGCCAGTGGGCGGCCCGCGTCCAGCCGGGCGAGCAGCAGCAGGTCCTCGACGATCGCGCCCATCCGCAGCGCCTCGGCGTCGATCCGCTCCAGCGAGTGCCGCACCTCGCCGGGCACCTGGCCCGGGTGGCGCAGCGCCAGTTCGGCATGGCCGCGGACGGCGGCGACCGGGGTGCGCAGTTCGTGGCTGGCGTCGGCGGCGAAGCCACGCAGCCGCTCCTCGACCGCGTGCCGGCGGGCCAGCGCGTCGCCGACGTGGCCGAGCATCCGGTTGAGCGCCGCGCCGACCCGGCCGACCTCGGTGCGCGGGTCGTCGTCCGGGACCCGCTCGGCGAGCATCACCGCGCCGCTGGCGAGCGGCAGCGCGCTCACCCGCTCGGCCATGCCGACCACCCGGCGCAGCGGGCGCAGCGACCAGCCGACCCAGACCGCCCCGGCCCCACCGGCCGCGGCGACGGCGATCGCGAAGACGGTCAGCTCCAGGGTCTCCAGCCGTGTCACGGTGTCCTCGGCCGGGCCCATCGGCAGCCCGCTGACCAGCACGTCGCCGTCCCGGCCTGCCACCGCCCGGACCCGGTAGTGGCCCAGGGTGCCGCCGAGGTCCAGGGTGCGGGCCGGGCCGCCCGGTGGCAGGGCGGCCAGGCGGTGCTGTTCGTCGGGCGTGAAGGTGACCCGGTCGTCCGCGTCGTCCGGGTTGTCGACGTCGTCGGCGTCCCCGTCGACCACCCCGGCGGCGGTGACCCGGCCCCCGAGCAGCCGGACGCCCAGGGTGCCGGGGGTCTGGGCCCGGGTGTCCGGACCGGCGCCGGTGCCGGTGTGCTCCAGGCTGGCGGCGTAGCGGCCGCCGGCCTCGGCGAGCTGCTGGTCCAGGCGGTCGACCAGGAAGTGCCGCAGGGCGGCGGCGGTGGCGAAGCCGACGGCGGCGCAGGTGACCACCAGCAGCACCAGCAGTCCGGCGATCAGGCGTGCTCGGAGCGTACGGGGCAGCGGCTTCCGCAGGGCCCTCACGGCCCGTGCGGCGGCCCGCCTCATTGCGCGGCCTTGATCAGGTAGCCCGCGCCCCGGACGGTGTGGATCATCGGGCTGCGGCCCGCGTCCAGCTTCTTGCGCAGGTAGCTGATGTACAGCTCCACGATGTGTGCCTGCCCGCCGAAGTCGTACGACCAGACCGCGTCCAGGATCTGCGCCTTGCTGAGCACCTGCCGGGGGTGGCGCATCAGGTGGGCGAGCAGCGCGTACTCGGTCGGGCTGAGCTCGATGGTCTCGCCGTCCCTGGTCACCTCGCGGGCCCGGTCGTCCAGGACGAGGTCGCCGAGCACCAGGGCGTGCGCGGGCGGTCGGCGCGGTCCGTCCGTCGGAGCGGCCCGGCGCAGCAGCCCGCGCAGCCGGACCACCACCTCGGCCAGGCTGAACGGCTTGGTCACGTAGTCGTCACCACCGGCCGCGATCCCCGCGATCCGCTCCTCGACGGCGTCCCGGGCGGTGAGGAAGAGCACCCGTACCTCGGGCTGCTCGGCGTGGATCCGGCGCAGCACCTCCAGTCCGTCGAGGTCGGGCAGCATCACGTCGAGGACCACGGCGTGGGGCCGCCAGTGCGCCGCCTCCCGGACGGCCTCCAGGCCGGTGGTCGCGCCGCGGGCCTGCCAGCCCTCGTAGCGGACGGCGCCGCAGACCACCTCGACCAGGTCCGGTTCGTCGTCGACGACCAGGACGCGCCAGTCCGGGCGGTCGCCGCTGCCGGCGGCGTCGGGGCGGGCGGCGGTGTCGTCCATGGTGCTCCCTCGGCTCGGCGGTGGACGGCGTCCACTCCCGCGGCGTTCATTCCTGCGGCGTCCACTCCGCGGCGCCCATTCCCTGCGGCGTGCATTCTGGCCCGCCGCGATGAGAGACCCGTGAGAGCGCCGGAACCGGGTCGTGGCCCCCAAGGCGACCGACCTGGGCGAACACGGTGGGGAGCGAGCGCCGGCCACCACCCCCTGACAGCGGCGAGGACTTCACCGACTGAGCGCGGAGCCCGCCCCGGAGCCCGTCCCGGGGTCCGTCCCGGAGTCCGCCTCGGCGCCCTGCGGGCGCGGCCCGGTGTAGGTGGCCCGGGCCCGCATCCGCAGGGGCTCCTCGCGGTACTCCTCCATCGCGTGGGCCAGCCAGCCGGGGGTGCGGGCCACGGCGAAGACCACCTCGCCGGCCTCCGCGGGCAGTCCGGCGGTCAGTGCCATGGCGGCCAGCGCCAGGTCGATGTTGGCCCGCTGGGCGGGCCGGCCGGCCGGGCCCGCGGCCGCCTCCACCGCGGCGACCGCCGCCACCACCTCCGCTCCGCCGTCGAGTCGACGGACCGCGTCGAGCAGGGCGACCGCCCGGGGGTCGCCGTCCGGGTAGAGCCGGTGGCCGAGCCCCGGGATCGGTCGGCCGGTGCGCAGGTAGTCGGAGACCACGGGCACCGCGCCGTCGGCCAGTACCTCGGCGAGCATCCGGTGCGCCAGTGGGCTGGCCGCGCCGTGCAGGGGGCCGTCGGTGGCACCCAGTCCGGCGGAGACCACCGCGTACGGATGTGCCCGCGCCGAGGCGGCCACCCGCGCCGCCACGGTGGAGACCGCCAGTTCGTGGTCGATCAGCAGCACGAGGGCCCGGTCCAGGCAGGCCAGCTCCCCGGGCGCGGCGGCGGCGGTCGCCAGTCGGCTCCACAGCCGCGCGGCCAGCGGGGCGTCGGGCCCGGGGTCGGGCGCGGTGCGCGGCAGGGCCTCCACCATCCCGGCGATCAGAGCCGCCCCGGCGGCCCGGACGGTCTGTTCGCGCAGGTCGAAGCGGAGCGGGTCGAGCGCGGCGGCGACGGTGACCGCGATCCGGAGCCGGTCGGGCAGCCGGATTCCGTCGGGCAGCGTGGAGGCGGTACGGGCCAGCGCCTCGGCGGTGGCCGGCGGCACCCGCAGCTCCACCGGGGCTTCGGTGCCCAGCCCCCAGAACCAGCCGATCCCGGCCTCGAAGCCGTGCTCGGCGGCCAGCTCGACGGCGTCGCGGCCGCGGTAGTAGAGCCGGCCGTCCTCGATCAGGGTCAGCCCGGTCCGGACCCCGACCGGTTCGGTCCCCCACCCCGGTTCGGCGCCCGACGGCGCTGCCGCCACCGGTCGCACCGGCGCGCGACGGCCGCGGGTGGCCAGCTCGGCGACCTCGCGGGCGTCGAAGGTGCTGCCCTTGCCTCCGGGGGCCCGCTCGCTGCTGAGCTGCCCGCGGCTGGCGTAGGCGTACACCGTCTCCACCTTCACGCCGAGCTGCTCGGCGACCTGCTGGGTGGTCAAGCGTTCGGCCATCGTCCGCCCTCGTCGTCCTGTGGCGCCTTCGCGCCTTGACGATCCACAGTATTACACATTGATTTCAATCAACATTGACAACATGGATCAACGGTCGGAGAGTACAGAACGTCGCCGGAAGCACGCAGCCGGGAAGATCCACGAGAAGGGCCACTGCCATGCCGAGCACCACCGAGATCGAGGTCCCCCGCGGCCTCAAGGGCGTCGTGGTCACCGAGACCGAACTCGGCGACGTCCGCGGCCTGGAGGGCTTCTACCGCTACCGCCAGTACTCGGCGATCGACCTCGCCGAACAGCGCACCCTGGAGGACGTCTGGCACCTGATGCTCCTCGGCGAACTGCCGGACGCAGCCGGCCGCGCCGCATTCCTCGCCCGCACCACCCCACTGCGCCGCCTGCCGGACGCACTGCGCCCGCTCCTGCCCGCGCTGGCGGCGGGCACCGCGCACGGCGGCCCGCTCGCCACCCTGGGCGCCGCGCTCTCGGTCGCCGCCGCCGACCGCGGCATGCGCCCCCTCTACGACACCGCGCCCGAGCAGCGGATCGAGGACGCGCTGTTCGCCACCGCGCTGGTTCCCACCGTCCTGACCGCGCTGCACCGACTGCAGCAGGGCCGGCAGCCGGTGGAACCGCGCGACGACCTCGGTTACGCGGCCAACTACCTCTACATGCTGACCGGCGAGGAGCCCGGGCCCGCCGAGGCCCGGGCGATCGAGCAGTACCTGATCTCCACGGTGGACCACGGCTTCAACGCCTCCACCTTCACCGCCCGGGTGATCGCCTCCACCGGGGCCGACCTCGTCGCCTGCCTGGTCGGCGGGCTCGGCGCGCTCTCGGGGCCACTGCACGGCGGCGCGCCCAGCCGGGCCCTGGACACACTGGACGCGATCGGCACCCCGGACCGGATCGACGGCTGGATCCGCGAGCACGTACTGGCCGGCGACCGGATCATGGGCTTCGGCCACGCCGTCTACCGGACCGAGGACCCGCGGTCCCGCATGCTGCGCGGCGTCGCCGAATCCTTCGGCGGTGAACTCGTCGACCTCGCCGTCCAGGTGGAGGCCCGGGTCGAGGCGATCCTGGCCGAGCTCAAGCCGGGTCGCGAACTGCACACCAACGTCGAGTTCTACGCCGGTGTGGTGATGCACCTCTGCGGCCTGCCGAGGGAGATGTTCACGCCCACGTTCGCCGCGGCCCGGGCGATCGGCTGGAGTGCCAACATCCTGGAGCAGGCCGCCGACCCCAAGATCATCCGCCCGGCCGCCCGCTACACCGGCCCCGCGGCTCCTCAGCCGCTGCCGACGGCCTGACCGCCCGCCTGCCGCGGGCCGTCTCGTCCCACTCGCAACGGGGGGCGTACAGCAACCTCGGAAGGCGCGGAGCAACTTCGGGGGCGCGGCGCAGCGGCGGTGCTCCCGCACCGTGAGGAGGGGAGGTCCGGCATCGGCCGGCAGGGCCCTGCGGGCGTCGGCGTCAGGAGGTGGCGGTGCGGGGCTGGCGGGGGAGCGGGAGGGCGAGGGCCTCGGGGGAGGCGGGCGGGAGGGCCAGCGCGGAGGCGGTCTCGGCCGGGAGAGGGCGGAGGCCGAGGAGGGCGGTGGTGAGGCGGGTGGTGGCGCGGTGCCAGTCGGGGATGCGCTGGAGCATGGCGTGGCCGCTGCCGACGACGGTGTAGCCGCAGACCCGGGCGCCGGCGGCGCGGCTGCGGGCGGCGAAGGCGCGGGTGTCGGCGGGCAGGGTGACGGTGTCGCGGTCGCCGTGCAGCAACAGGACGTCGCGGTCGGTGAGCTGCTCGCAGGGGTCGGAGGCCGGGCACCAGGGGGCGAGGGCGACCAGGCCGGTGACGGACGGGTGGCCACCGACCCGCAGCGCGGCGCGGCCGCCCATGGAGTGGCCGACCAGGACGGTGGGCACCGGGCCGAGCGCGGCCGTCAGGTCGTCGAGCGCGGCGGACGCGTCCCGGGCGGCGTCGGCGCGGGCGCCGTTCCAGCCGCGGTGGCGGTAGCGGACGGTGGCGACGGCGACGCCCTGACCCGCGGTCTCCCGGGCCAGGGCACGCAGGAAGCCGTGCATCCGCAGCAGCGGGAGGTTGAGCCGGCGGGGCCGGGCGAGGTTGTGCTCCTCACCGCCGTGCAGGACCAGGACGGCGGCCCTGGCCGCCGGGGGCCGCACCTGCCAGCGCAGCGCCCGGTGCGCGGTACCCGGTCCGGTGCCCGGACCGTTACTCGTACCTGCGCCCGTGCCCGTGCCCGTACCTTCGCCTGCGGTGGCGTCCGAGCCCGCACCGCCACCGCTCACCTTCGCACCGTCCAGCACAGTCCAGCTCCGTCCCGCCCCGTCATCGTGGATCCGTAGTCCGTGGCCCCCGTCCCCGCCGCCGTCGGCCCGGACCGTCACTGTACGCGTGCGGATGGCGGGACCGTTCACCCGACGGAACCATCCCGGACACTCCGGCGCGCGCGGCAGGGGCGGGGTGCTGCTATCCACAAAGGGGGGTCGCCTGCGCCGCTCGTGGCGCGGTGTCACCGAGTGGAGGACTTCGTGGCTCAGCAGCTCGCACTCTCCGTCGACTTCGGGTCGGGTTTCACCCAGGCCTGGGGCAAGATCGCCAAGGTCGTCCCGCAGTTCATCGCCTTCCTGGTGATCCTGGCCATCGGCTGGTTCGTGGCCAAGGCGATCGCCCGGATCCTGGACCGCGTGCTGCGCCGCGTGGGCTCCGAGAAGGTCGCCGCACGGGCCGGGATGGCCCGGTACCTGAGCGGTTCCAAGTACGACATGACCGGCATCATCTGCAAGATCGTCTACTACGCGGTCCTGCTGATGGCGCTCCAGCTGGCCTTCGGCGTCTTCGGGCCGAACCCGATCAGCGTGATGATCCACAGCATCGTCGCCTGGCTGCCCAGGGGCATCGTCGCGGTCGCGATCGTGGTGGTGGCGATGGCCATCGCCAACGGCGTGCGCGACATCGTCGGCAACGCGCTGTCGGGTGCCTCGTACGGGCGCACCGTCTCCACGGTGGCCTGGGCGTTCATCGTGGGGCTCGGGGTGATCGCGGCGCTCGGCCAGGCCGGGATCGCGACCGCGATCACCGGACCGGTGCTGATCGCGGCGCTGGCCACCGTCACCGGGGTGCTGGTGGTCGGCGTCGGCGGCGGCCTGATCATGCCGATGCGGCAGCGCTGGGAGCGGTGGCTGGACAGCGCGGAGCAGGAGACCGCCCGGCTGCGCGGCACCGCCTACCAGGCCGGCCGCTCGGACGCGCTGGCCAACCAGCCGATCCGGCCGACCACCCAGACCGGCCCGGGCAACCCGCCGGTGCCGGGGATCGACCCGGGTGAGAATCGGTAGACCGGTCTACCTGGCTTTTCGGTCCGCCCGGTCCGCCCGGTCCGCCCGGTCCGCCGTCCACCCGGGTCCCCTCGGTTGCCCCTCCCGGTTTACCCGGCCCCCGGTGTCTACCCGGTCTACCCGGTCCCCGGGGTCTACCCGGTTCCTCCGGTCTACCTGGCCACCCGGCCTGACGGGAGATCTCTAGACCGGTCTACATATCCATCGGGCTCAACATATCCATCGGGCTCAACACGAGATAGGTAGACCGGTCTACAGGGCTCAGTGAGAGGCCCTGTAGACCGGTCTGCATATTTCCCCCACGACCCGCGATTCCGCTGTCCGGGATCGGCGAACCGGCATCGGCGGAGCGGGATCGGCGGACCGGGTCCACCGATCCCGCCCTCCGCCCCGTCGCCCCTCCGCCCCTCGGATCAGACCTCCAGCAGGCCCTGGTTACGCACCAGCCAGCAGATCGCCGTCAGCCTGGTCACGGCGTAGTCGTAGCCGACCGGCTCCCGCCAGCCGATCTCGGTGAGCGCGTCCAGGAAGCCGAGCGCGTAGTCCGACAGTTCCTCACGGTCCAGCGGCCGGGGCGCGAGCTCCGGTCCCTGCGCGTACAGCAGCTCGCGCAGCATCGCCGCGTGCTGGTCGACGGCCGCGACGAAGCCGGGCTCGAAGGCGAACTCGGCCAGCCGGGGCGTGAAAGCGGCCACGATGCCCGGCAGCGGGCAGCCGGCCGGCTCGTCGGGGGAGTGCCGGAAGGACTCGTCGGGGGTCGCGAACATCCGTCCACGGTAGGCGAGCCGCTGTGGTGGCGAGCCGGGACGTGACGGTTCCGTGTTGAGACCTTGGCCACCTTCGGAACGTTCCGTGGCATGGCCGATTCCCTGCGTTCCCGAGCGGGTGATCCGTACCAGAATGGCCCGCATGGATCTCCGCATCTTCACCGAGCCCCAGCAGGGCGCGAGCTACGACACCCTCCTCAAGGTCGCCCGCACCGCCGAGGAACTCGGCGTGTTCAGCGCCTTCTTCCGTTCCGACCACTACCTCAAGATGGGCGACGTGGACGGCCTGCCCGGCCCCACCGACGCCTGGATCACGCTGGCCGGCCTGGCCCGCGACACCAGCACCATCCGGCTCGGCACCCTGATGACGGCCGCCACCTTCCGGCTGCCGGGCGTCACGGCGATCCAGGTGGCCCAGGTCGACGCGATGAGCGGCGGCCGGGTCGAGTTCGGCCTCGGCGCCGGCTGGTACGAGGCCGAGCACGCCGCGTACGGCATCCCGTTCCCGAAGGAGAAGTTCGGGCGGCTGGAGGAGCAGCTGGAGATCATCACCGGGCTGTGGCGGACCAAGCTCGGCGACACCTTCGACTTCGCCGGGGAGTACTACACCCTCACCGACTCGCCCGCGCTGCCCAAGCCCGCGCAGGAGCGTATTCCGGTGCTGGTCGGCGGCTCGGGCCCGAAGCGAACCCCGGCGCTGGCCGCCCGCTTCGCCGACGAGTTCAACCTGCCGTTCGCCTCGCTGGACGACACCGCCGCCCAGTTCGGCCGGGTCCGGGCGGCCGTCGAGCAGGTCGGACGCTCGGCCGACGACCTGGTGTACTCCAACGCCCTGGTGCTCTGCGTCGGCCGGGACGACGCCGAGGTGGCCCGTCGGGCCGCCGTGATCGGCCGTGAGGTGGCCGAGCTCAAGGAGAACGGCCTGGCGGGCACCCCGGGCGAGGTGGTGGAGAAGCTCGGCCGGTACGCGGCCGTCGGCAGTGAGCGGGTCTACCTCCAGGTGCTCGACCTGAGTGACCTCGACCACCTGGAGCTGGTCGCCGCACAGGTGGCCCCGCAGCTCGGCTAGGCCGTCTACGAGCGGTTCGCCCGCTGGGAAACGGACGGGACCTGGGCGAAGCTCCTCGAGCACGTCCAGGTCCGGGACGACGCGCCGCCACCACCTTCGGCCGGGTCCGTGACGCCACCCGGAGCCCGCGCGGCCAGCACCGGCCGTCCGCGCACAACAGCGGACCGGACCGAGTACTGGACGGCAAGTGCCGCGCGATTGCCGCCCGCTACCGCGCCGGGGTCAACATCTCCCGGCTGCCGTTATTCGACCTGCTCGACCTGCTCGACCTGCTCGACTGCCCGGCGAACGGCGGCGCGGAGTTCCTCGTCGGGCTCGTTCCGCCTGAGTACGGCTTCGAGAGAAACCTGCGCCGCCTCCCGCACATCGGGATCCGGGTCGGAGAGCGCGGTGGCGATGATCGGCGCGTGCGCCACAGCATCGGGGCCGAAGATGCCGAGGCCTTCGATCCCTGCGCGCCGCAACATCGGATCCTGTGCCGCCGTAGCCGCGACGAGGAGTTCCAGAGCCTCAACAGGTGCCTCCGCGCACAGCAGCGCCAGGCCGAACAGCGCCTGCTCGAACTCTGCGGTGTCGTGGCGCGTGGCTGCGGCGAGCCGCTTGAGCGCCTCGCTCACCGCCGACGGGCAGGCCGCACGATGGCTGACCTCGTCGGCCCGGGTGGGGGCGGTGGCGTCGTCCATTCGGCCATCCTGCCAGCAGCTGAGACCCGATTCCGCTGGGGAGCGACCCGCTGGCCCTCTCCCCGCCTCCACCGAGGCCCTCATACCCGCCCTGACCACGGGTCTTTACTCGTTCTTGGTCATACGCCATGCTCGTGGCAGGGAACGCGAGTGGAAGCGGGGGGCGGAGGGCCGGTGACGGGGACACGAATACCGCGGGCGGCGGCGCCACGGGTGCCGCCGCCCCGCGCTGCCGAGGACCGCGCTGCCGAGGACTGCACTGCCGTGGACCGCGCGGCCCACGGCCGGACGGTCCGTGCTGGCGTGCACGAGCTGCGCGGCCCCGGCCCGGCCGCGCTGCGCTACCCCGCCGACGACCTGCTGGTCGTCACCGGGCTGCCCGGCAGCGGCAAGAGCACCCTGATGCGCCGCAGCGTCCGCGCCCCGCTGGTCGACTCCCAGCTGGTCCGCGAGGAGTACGCGTCCCGGCTGCCCGGCCGCCTCCCGTACGCGCTGTACCGGCCGCTGGCCCGGCTGGCGCACTACCGCCGACTGCGCCGGGCGGTGCTGGACGGCGGGCCGCTGGCCGTGCACGACTGCGGCACGCTGCCCTTCGTCCGGTCCTGGCTGGTCCGGGCCGCCGCCCGGCAGGGGCGCCAGGTGCACCTGCTGCTGCTCGACGTGGACCCGCAGGAGGCCCGCGCGGGCCAGCGGCGGCGCGGCCGGTGGGTCTCGCGCTACGCCTTCGCCCGGCACCGGGGCGCGGCCGCCCGGCTGCGCGGGCAGCTGCTCGGGGCGGGGCGGCCGCCGGCCGGCTGTGCGTCGGCCGTGGTACTCGACCGGGGTGCCGCGCGCGCCCTGCGGGAGATCGACTTCTCGGCGTCGTAGTCTCGGGCCGGTCCGCGCCGGGCGCCGGTCACCGGTGGGCGGGCCCGAGGCGCGGCCGGTGCCCCGTCACCTCCCCCCGCCACCTCCCTGGTCACCTCCCCGTCAGGAGCGCTGATGCGCCGTACTGCCCGGGTGCGCTCGCGTGCCCCCCGCCTGTTCCCCTGCGCCGCCGCGCTGGTCGCCGCGGCCGGTCTGAGCCAGTTCGCCGCCCCGGCCCCGCACCGTACGGTGGCAGCCGTCTGCGACGGCACCGCGGCCGAGACCGCCGCCGAGACCGCCGCCACCGGTGCCGCCGCCACCGGTGCCGCCGCCACCGGTGCCGCCGCCACCGGTGCCGCCGCCGCCCGGAAGCCGGCGGGCAGCCAGGCGGGCCGGGACCCGAACGCCGTGAGCGCCGGTGAGGCCCGGGCGATGCAGGCGGACCTGGACCACCGGCTCACCGAGCTCGGCCCCGCCCACGTGCAGCTGGCCGCCGCCCCGACCACCGTCCCCGTGTACGTCCACGTGATCCACTCCGGGGACGCCGGCCGGCTGGACGCGGGCGTGGTGGCCGCCCAGATCGACCACCTCAACGCCACCTACGGCGGCCAGGGCGAGGGCAACACCCCCACCCGGTTCCACTTCGAGCTGGCCGGCACCGACTGGACCGACAACGCCGGCTGGTACTCCGGCATGACCCCCGGCTCCGCCGCCGAGCGGTCGATGAAGAGCGCCCTGCGCAAGGGGGACCAGGGCACCCTCAACCTGTACACCGCCCACCCCGGCCAGTCCCTGCTCGGCTGGTCGACCTTCCCCAACGCCTACCGCTCGGCCCCGACGGACGACGGCGTGGTGATCCTGGACGACTCGCTGCCCGGCGGCCCCGCCACCCACTACAACGAGGGCAACACCGCCACCCACGAGATCGGCCACTGGCTCGGCCTCTTCCACACCTTCCAGGGCGGCTGCCTGCTCCCGGGCGACTACGTGGACGACACCCCGCCCGAGCGCAGCGCCGCCTACGGCTGCCCCGAGGGCCGGCACACCTGCCCGGGCGGCGGGCTCGACCCGATCCACAACTTCATGGACTACGGCTACGACTCCTGCATGTCCCAGTTCACCCCGGGGCAGGCCCAGCGGATGTCCAACTCCTGGGACGCCTACCGCAGTTGACCGCAGCCCGGAAACCAGGAGGCCGGTCAACAGTCGTGCCAGCCGCCCCAGCCGCCCCAGTCGCCCCAGCCGTCCCAGTCACCCAGCGTCATGGCGGGACCGGTCGGCGGCCCCCGAATTGAATGCGGAACGCCGGGCGCGGCGTGGCAACTGCCGGGTGCATGCCCGATTTGATCTATGTTCGGACGATCCGTGCCGAGCAGCCGAGCAGGAGTGACCGAAGGAGCAACCGCATGAGTGCCAACCCCCGGATCGTCGTCGGCGTCGACGGCTCGCCCGCCTCGGAGCAGGCGCTGCGCTGGGCGCTCGACTACGCGAAGGCCGTCGGCGGGACGGTCGACGCCGTCACCGCCTGGGAGTACCCCGCCTTCTACGGCTGGGGCGGGACGGCCGTCCCCACCGGGGAGTCCTTCAACCCCGAGGAGCTGGCCGGCAAGACCCTGGCCGAGAGCGTCGCCAAGATCGTCGGTACCGACCCGGAGGTGTCGATCAGGGAGAGCGTGATGCCCGGCAACGGGGCCGGCGTCCTACTGCAGGCCGCCAAGGGCGCCGCGCTGCTGGTCGTCGGCAGCCGCGGTCTCGGCGGCTTCTCCGGCGTGCTGCTCGGCTCGGTCAGCCGCCACGTCACCGAGCACGCGCCCTGCCCCGTGGTCGTGGTGCGGGAGGGCCAGGTCGAGGCCGGGTAGCGGCCAGGTAGCGGCGAGGGGCCGGTGGCGCACCGGGCCGCCGCGCGGACCAGAATGGAGACATGCCAGAAGGTGACTCCATCTACCGCGTGGCGGCCCGGCTGCACGAGGCCCTCGCCGGTCAGCAGCTGACCAGCGCCGAGCTGCGGGTGCCGGCGCTCGCCACCGCCGCGCTCGCCGGCCGCCGGGTGCTGGAGGTCCGCCCGCGCGGCAAGCACCTGCTCACCCGCCTCGAAGGCGGGCTCACCCTGCACACCCACCTGCGGATGGACGGCCGCTGGGAGGTCTACCGCCCCGGCGAGCGCTGGACCGGCGGCCCCGCCTTCCAGATCCGCGCCGTCCTCGGCACCGAGCACGGCACCGCCGTCGGCTACCGGCTGCCCGTCGTCGAACTGCTGCGCACCGGCGACGAAGGGCGCGCCCTCGGCCACCTCGGCCCCGACCTGCTCGGCCCCGACTGGGACCCGGTCGAAGCCCTCCGCCGACTCCTCGCCCGCCCCGCCCGGCCGCTCGTCGAGGCCCTGCTCGACCAGCGCAACCTGGCCGGGATCGGCAACGTCTACGCCAACGAACTGTGCTTCGTCGCCGGGGTCACCCCGTGGACCGAGGTCGGACAGGTGCCGCACCCCGACCGGCTGGTGGAGCGGGCCCGGCAGATGCTGGAGGCCAACAAGCTGCGCCCCGGCCACATCACCACCGGTGACACCCGCCCCGGCTACCAGCACTGGGTCTACGGCCGGGCGGGCCGCCCCTGCCCGCGCTGCGTCACGCCCGTGCTGACCGGGCGCCAGGGCGAGGCCCCGCGGGACCGGGCGGTGTTCTGGTGCCCGTACTGCCAGCGCGGGCCGGCCCCGACGGCCGCCTCCGCCCCGGGCCCCCAGGACCGTTACACCCGTCACACCCGTTACGTCCGCTAGGTCCGCTAGGTCCGCTCGACCAGGGCAGGGTGCCGCGGGTCGTCCGCCCGTACGGTGAGGTCGGCGGCCTCGGCCGGCCCGGTCTCCGCCTCGTAGCGGGCGAAGGCGGGCAGCGTCCACTGCTGGTCCGCCGGAGTGCGGCGGGCCAGCGCGGCCGGGGTGAGCGCCAGGTGGACGCTCAGTTCGAACGGCAGCCAGCGGCCGAGCAGCAGGGCTCCGTCCAGCAACAGCACCCCGCCGGGCGGGAGTTGGACGTACGGGGCGCGGGTCGAGCGGTCGGTGGCCGGGTCGCGCAGCGAGGGCAGCACCCGGCCGGTGCCGCCCGGCTCCAACGGGTCCAGCACCTCGCGCAGCAGGGCGCCGTCGTCCAGCCAGAGGTCGTGGAAGGCGTCCGTGTCCTGGTGGCCGTACTCCAGCCGGATCGAGGCCGGGCGCAGGAAGCCTGCCGCCGACACCCGCAGCGCCGGGCGGCCGCGCAGCCGCAGCGGCTCCACCAGGGCGTCGGCGAGCAGCTCGGGCCGGGCGGCCGCGGCGCCGTCCACGGCGACCCGCAGCCACCGCTCGCCGGCGCCGGGCAGTTCGGTGATCCGGTCGGCGAGCAGCTCGGCCAGCTTGTCGGGAGAGATCGGGTGTACCTGCACCAGGACATCCTGCCGCCCGGGGCGCTCGCGGCCCAGCGGTTTCAGGTCAGCGGGAGCGCGTGCAGGACGTCGTCGTGGCCGGCGTAGAGGTGGGAGCCGTCGGCGGCGAGGTTCCAGACGTCCCGGCCCGGGCCGGAGTCGTGGAAGGTCCACCCCGGCGTGCCGGTCGCGGTGTAGATCGCGGCCACCCCGCCCGCCGTCGGACCGGGCACGTACAGCGTGCCGCCGACGACCAGTGGACGGCTGCGGCTGTCCAGCAGGAACGGCAGCCTGACGGACCAGAGCACCGCGCCGGTCCCGGGCTCGAGGCAGGTGACGACGCCGTCGTTGCGCAGCACGAGGACCCGGGCGACGTCCGGGACGGGCGGCAGGGCCCGCCACGACTCCCCCCGGGCGGCGGTGTGGTTCCAGACCGGCTTGCCGTCGGGGCCGAGCAGGGACACCCCGCCGTTGCTGTCCGGGACGAGGAAGGACGCCCCGGAGGCGACGCACCAGCCGAGGTCCTGGCTGACGGCGGCGGTCGAGAGCTGCTCGCCGGTGGTGGCGTCCCGGACCACCAGCTCGATGCGTTCGCCGGTCGACCGGACGCAGGCCAGCAGGTTCTTGTCGTAGGGGGCGGTGGCGGCGACGGGCCGTTCCTGGTGGTCGACCGCGACGGACCAGAGCAGGGAGCGATGGTCCAGCCGTACGGCGAAGATCCGGCTGCTCGGCACCGAGCCGTCCGAGCGCGGCCAGCTCGACAGGCAGCCGTAGAGGACGCCCGCGCTCAGGCAGGTGAGCTGGACCTGACCGTCCAGCTCGTCGGGCAGTGCAAGGCTCCAGTCGGCGGCCGGGTCGGTGAGGTGGTGGGCGTCCAGGTGGCCCCGGGAGGTGGCCGTGTACAGGTAGTCGCGCCAGACCGCGACCTTTCCGGCGGGCAGTTCCCGGTCGCTCGGCCAGTCCTTGGGTGCCGGCGGGTCGAACACCAGCAGCCGTCCGGGGCGACCGGTGTCCGGGTCGAGGGCCTGCCACCCCGCCTTGGAGAGGAACGCCGCTCCCTGTGGCGCGGCGAGCAGCCGCTCCGGGGTCATCGCCTGCGGGCCCCGGTACGTCCACAGCGGCGTCGGCCCGGACGTCGCGGTGGGCTGCGGCCCGCTCGGCGACGGCGACGGCGTCGGCCCGTCGCCCTCCACCCGGCCCAGCGCCCACGCTGCCCCGCCGGCCGCCAGCACCCCGGCCCCGATCAGCAGCCCGCGCCGGCTCAGCCGGGGACCGCCGCCGTCCGGGCCCCCACCGCCGAGCACGTCCCCGGACACCGCGTCCGCACCGTCCGCCTCCCCGTCCCACTGCCAGGCGGCGTCCTGCACGGGCCCCTCGGGCGACTTCATCCGGTCCTCACTCCCACCCCCGGCGGCCACCGTGCCACCACCCGCCGGGGAGGATATCGAACGGCCCCCGAACCATCCCAGGCGGCGACGGCCGTCGTGCGCTTGGCGGGAATTGTCAGACACGCCCCCTACGCTGCGCCCGACGGAACGAGTACCGGCGCGCCCAGGAGGCCCGAGGATGTCCACCGTGACGGCCGAGCAGTACGACGGCTGGACCGAGGAGCAGTGCGCCGAGGTGGAGATCGTCGGCGGGGCGGTGGTGGCCCGTCCGAGCCGCTCCGCCCGTCACAGCCGGATCGCGCGGCTGGTGGCGAACGCCCTGGACGAGGCGGGCGGGGCCGCCTGGAACGCCGACTGCGGCTTCGACCTGCGGCTGCGGGACGTGCCGCTCGACAACCGCCGCCCGGACGTGGCGGTCTACCGGGCCGACCCGATCGACGAGGGGCCGGCCCGGCCGGAGCAGGTGCTGCTGGTGGTCGAGGTCGTCTCGCCGGGCTCGGAGACCACCGACCGGGTGGTCAAGCCCGACCAGTACGCACAGGCCGGAATTCCCTTCTACTGGCGGGTCGAGCAGGCGGCGGGCCGGGTGCCGGTCGTCCACACCTGTGTGTTGGACGAGGCGAGCCGGGTGTACCGGGCCGGTGAGGTGTTCACCGGACTGGTGAAGGCCGCGGTGCCGTACCCGGTGGAGGTCGACCTCACCGGTCTGCCGTAGCGCGTCACCTGCCCGGTGGAGCGGTTCGGCCGGGCGAGCGGGGCGTCCGTGCCGGTGCGGCTGGGGCCGGTGGGCCGCCCGGGGCGGGCGGGGCTCGCCTTGACACGGTTCCGGGCCGGACGTAGCAAGGGAGCATGCGCGATCCGCGGCCGACCGGCGGGGACGCCGAACCGGTCCGTGCGGCGGGCCCGGAGGCGGCGCACGCGCGGGACGAGCTGTTGGCGGAGGCCGTCCGGGAGGTGCTGGCGTCGACCGGGGCGTACGGGGCGATGGTGCACCTGCGCTCGCGGGACGGGCGGTCGCTGGTGCTGCGGACCCTCGTCGGGGTGCCGCTGTCGATCATGAGTCCGTTCCGTCGGGTCGCGGCCGCCGGACCGCTGCCGGTCGCGGTCTGCTTCCGGACCGGGCGGACCGTCACGCTGTCCGACTCCGAGGACGCCCTGCGGCGCTTCCCGCAGCTGGCCGTCGGGCTGCCGTACGACTTCGTCTCCGTCTGCGTGCCGGTGGAGCACGGCGGGGAGCGGTTCGGGGTGCTCAGCGTGCTATGGCCGGCCTCGGACGACGGGGTGCCGACCGGGGACGGCGGGCGGCCGGAGGCGGTCGCCTCCCGGCTGGGCGCGGGGCTCGCCGGGGTGGCGGCGGCCGGGCAGCCGGTGGAGCCGGCCGGGGACGCCGCCGTGGTGGAGCTGGCGCCGCCGTCGGTGCCGACCACCCGGGTCGGGCTGTTCGACTGGGATGTGGCCCGTGGCGTGCTCGCGGCGGACGTGCGGTTCCGGGAGATCTTCGGCTTCGGGCCCGGCGAGTTCGACGGCACGGTGCGCTGCCTGACCCGCCGGATCGCCCCCGGCGACGTGCCCGAGTTCCGGGCCGCCGCCCGCACCGCCCTGGAGCACGGCGAGGTGCTGGCGGCCCGGGTGCGGGTGCTCGGACCGGGCGGCCGCCCGTACCCGGTGGAGCTGTGGGCCCGGGTGCCCGGGGCGATCACCGGCGGCGGGACCCACCTGGTCGGCGCCGTTCTGGACGTCCGCACCCTGACCGCGGCCGCCGCCGCCGTCGAGCGGCTGCACGAGGGCCTGGTCTCGCTCGACCCGGACGGCCTGATCGGCTACGTCAACCGGGCCGCCGAGCCGCTGCTCGGGGCCGGCGCCGAGCAGCTGGTCGGCCGCCATCCCTGGGAGGTGCTGCCCTGGCTCGCCGACCCCTTCTACGAGAACCGCTACCGCGCCGCCCTGATCTCCCAGCAGCCCACCGCCTTCCTGGCGGCCCGCCCGCCGGACGGCTGGCTCGCCTTCTCGCTCTACCCCGACCCGCACGGCGTCACCGCCCGGGTGGTCGCCGCCGAGGCCCCGCCGGGCGCGGCCGAGCCGCCGACCGCCGTGGCGCCGCCCGCCGCCACGGCCGGTGCGGGCAGCGGTAGCAGCGGCGGCATCGGCGGCACCCACCACCTGCTCCAGCTGGCCGGCGCGCTCACCGAGGCCGTCACCGTGCGGGACGTCTGCCGGGCGGTGGCCGAGGAGCTCCTGCCGGCCTTCGGCGGCCAGGAGCTCGCCATCTACGCGGTGCGCGACCAGCGGCTGCACCTGGTCTCGCAGAGCGGCTACCCCGACGGCTTCCTGGACGGCTTCGAGGGCACCGCGCTGGACGCCCGCGTCCCCGGCGCGGAGGCGCTCAGCACCGGCACCCCGATCTTCTTCGAGTCGGTGCGCGAGCTCGCCGCCGCCTACCCGGGCCTTGCCCTGGACGAGATGGGCGCCTGGGCCTTCCTGCCGCTGATCGCCTCCGGGCGTCCCGTCGGCAGCTGCATCCTCGGGTTCGACCGGGCGCACCCCTTCACCGTCGAGGAGCGCGGACTGCTCACCGGCCTCGGCGGCTTCATCGCCCAGGCCCTGGAGCGGGCCCGGCTGTACGACGCCGAGTTCACGCTGGCCCGCGGCCTGCAACAGGCCCTGCTGCCGCACCGGCTCCCGCAGGTGCCCGGCATCCGGACCGCCGCCCGCTACCTGCCCGGCACCCAGGGCATGGAGATCGGCGGCGACTGGTACGACGCGATCGTCACCGGCGACGACCTCACCCTGGTGATCGGCGACGTCGAGGGCCACAGCGTCGGGGCGGCCGCCGCGATGGGCCAACTGCGCAGCGCCGTACGGGCGTTCGCCAGCGGCGGCGAGCCGCCCGGCCAGGTCCTGGCCCGCACCAACCGACTGCTGCTCGACCTCGACCCGGGGCTGCTCGCCAGCTGCTGCCTGGTCCGCCTCACCCCCGCCGACGGCACCGTGCGGATCGGCCGGGCCGGCCACCTCCCGCCGGTGCTGCGGCACCCGGACGGACGGGCCGAGGCGCTCTACGTGCCGGGCGGGCCGCTGCTGGGCGTGGCGGACGGGGCGGTGTACCCGGTCAGCGAGCTGCGGCTGCGGCCCGGGTCGCTGCTGGTCCTCTACACCGACGGGCTGGTCGAGGACCCGGCGCTGGCGATCGACCAAGGGGTGGACCGGCTGCGCGCGGCGCTGGCGCACGGCCGGGCGGGGGAGGAGCTGGAGGAGCTGGCCGAGCGGCTGTTGCGCGAGGTCGGCTCGACCGGGCGGGTGGACGACGTGGCGCTGCTGCTCACGGCCTTCGAGCCGGAGAGCGGGCCGGGCAGCCCGGACGGCGGCGGAGCGGCGACTTTCGTCGGTCCGGGCGGCGACGAAGGGTGACCGCGGCCGGGGCGGTCACCCGGTTAGCCTCGACGGGTGGAAGCAATCGCACGGGCCTGGTCGAAAGCGGTACGGACGGCCCTCCCGGGGCCCTGGCGCCCCCGCCGGGTGGTCGGCGAGGCCGTGGCGGCCCTGCTGATGGGCCTGCTGGCGGCCCTGCTGGAGCTCCTCGCCGCCAGCGACCTGGCGGTGCCCTTCGGGCTGGCCGTCGCCGCGCTGTGGCTGCTGCGGCGCGGGTTCCCGGCGACCGTGCTGGTGCTGGCCGGGACGCTGGCGGGCTGGTCGCTCGGGCCGTTCCCGCTGCTGGTGTGCGCGGGCTGGGTGGCCGGGGCGCGGATCGGCCGGGTGTGGCGGCTGGTCGGTGCCTTCGTGCTGAGCTACCTGATGTTCTCCATGTTCGGGATGCTCAAGGACGGCGCCTCGTACTCGCCCAAGCTGATCATCGGGTTGTCGCTCGGCGTCTTCCTGGTCTTCGCCGCGCTGCCCGCCCTCTACAGCCGCTACCGGGCGCAGCGCCGTGCCCTGCTGGACGCGCTGCGCGAGCGCAACGACCAGCTGGTGCGCGAGCGGGCGATGGTGGTGCACCAGGCCCGGCTGCGGGAGCGGCACCGGATCGCCCAGGACATGCACGACAGCCTGGGCCACCAGCTGGCGTTGATCTCCGTGCACTCGGGCGCGCTGGAGGTGGACCGCACCCTCGGCGACCGGCAGCGGGAGGCGGTCGGGGTGCTGCGGCAGGCGGCGGTCGCGGCCATGCGCGAGCTGCGCGAGGTGGTCGGGGTGCTGCACGACGAGTCGACGGCGCTGCCGCCCGCGGTCGTCGGCGCCCAGGGGCCGGCGGCCCCGCGCGGCGGGGTCGACGGGATCGAGGGCTTGGTGGAGTCCTCCCGGGCGCCCGGGGCGGTGGTGGAGCTCGGCGTCGAGGGCGAGCGGCGGCCGCTCGCGGCGGCGGTCGACCACGCGGCGTACCGGATCGTGCAGGAGGCGCTCACCAACGCGCACAAGCACGCCCCCGGCGCGCCGATCGCGGTCGCGCTCCGGTACGAGCCGGACGCCCTGGTGGTGGAGGTCACCAACCCCCGCGCGCCGGAGCTCGTGGGCGCGCGCGCCGGCGCGGGGCCGGTGGTGAGCGGCGGACAGGGGCTGACCGGCCTGCGGGAGCGCGCCCGGCTGGTCGGCGGCATGGTGCACGCCGGCCCGACGCCCGACGGGGGCTTCCGGCTGGCCGCCGTCCTCCCGTACGAGGGGGCGGAGGCCGAGGGCGCCGCCGCCCTGGCGGCCGAGGAGGACTGGGCGGTCGGCGGGCTGCCGCCGGTGGACGGCGCGGAGGGCGCCCGGCGCCGCCCGGCGCTCGGCTGCGCGGCCGGGGTGGGCGCGGTGACGCTGATCCTGGCGGGCCTGGTGGCCTGGGGCGTGGTGGCCTTCGTCCGGGGCGCCAACGACGCGACGGTGCAGCAGTCGGTCTACGACCGGATCCAGGTGGGCGACTCGCGGGGCGAGGTGCTGCGGCAGCTCCCGCCCGGCAACGACTTCTTCACCTCCGACTTCCAGTCCGCCGGGCCGCCCCGGCCGGAGGACTCGCACTGCCGCTGGTTCTCGCTGGCGAAGGACGGCCAGGGCGACTCCTGGTCGGACAACCGCGTGGCGCGGTTCTGCTTCAAGGGCGGGGTGCTGGTGGAGAAGGTGGAGTACGTGACCGGCTGACGCCGCCGTGCCGTCGTGCCGTCCGGGCGCCCGGGGCCGTGCCGGTTGGTTCCGCCGGGCCCCGGGCGGGAGGCGGGCGCGGCCGGGATGTGAGGATGGGGTTCCAGCCGCACCACCGTTCGAGGGGAATGACCAGCGTGATCCGAGTCCTCGTCGCCGACGACGAGCCGCTCATCCGGGCCGGGATCAGGATGATCCTCGGGTCGGCCGAGGACATCGAGGTGGTCGCGGAGGCCGCCGACGGCCGGCAGGCGCTGGAGCTGGCCCGGGCGCACCGGGTGGACGTCGTCCTGCTGGACATCCAGATGCCGGTGATGGACGGACTGACGGCGCTCGGGGAGCTCGGCAGGGTCGCGCCCGGCGCACGGGCGATCATCCTCACCACCTTCGGGGAGCGCGAGAACGTCCTGCGCGCCGTGACCGAGGGCGGCGCCGGGTTCCTGCTCAAGGACACCGCGCCGAACGAGCTGATCCAGGCCGTGCGGGCCGCGGCCGGTGGGAACGCCTTCCTCTCCCCGGCCGCCACCCGGCACATCGTGGACTCGCTGGCCGCCGGGCGCAGCAGCTCGGCGGCCACCCGCAGCGCCGAGGCGCGGCGCCGGCTGGAGGTGCTCACCGGGCGCGAGCTGGAGGTGCTGGCGCTGCTCGGGGAGGGCCTGTCCAACGCGGACGCGGGGGCCCGGATCCACATGAGCGAGGCGACGGTGAAGACCTACGTCAGCCGGATCCTGGCCAAGTTGGGCTGTGAGAACCGGGTCCAGGCGGCGCTGCTGGCGCGGGACGCGGAGCTCGACGGCCGTAGCTGAGCGGGGTCGCGTGGTCGCGGAGCGTGTCGTCGGTGACGGATCCCACTCGACCGGTGGTCCGAACCGGGAACTCCGGATGTCCTGGTGACGATCCGTCACTTCCTGATCGCGGACGGTCGACGGTGTGCGGGAGTTCACGAACGGACAGATGTGAGCGAGGGCACGGAAATTGATCGTCCGATCCCTGAAATGCGGTCAAATGCGGTCGAACCGGGCGCAGTTTCTTGATCGATACCGCCGGTAACAGTCAACTGACCTGCGAGAACCAAGAATTGCTTGCTGAGCCCCGGATGTGCCCCTAGCTTTCTTGGCGGCGCAACGAGCGCCACCCGGGTTCACCCCGACGCACGGCCCGCCGACTGACCCCCGGCGCGAGGGCGGTGCCCGCCGACGAGACCGGCTCGAAGAGGCCGTCGGCGAGTGGAGGTGGCCGGGGCGGCACGGCACGTCCGACACGTGGCCGGCCGCCCGACGAGTGAGGTGAGCGCAACCGACCGGCCCGTGTCCCGGGCCTGGTTCCGCCTGCCCGCCCGGGGCTTGTCGAGAGGACATTCATGACTTCCCGTCACGAGACCGCCGCTGCCACCGAGACCACCACCAGCAAGCGCAACCGCCTGCGGATGGCGGTCGTCGCAGGCGCCGCCGTCGCGGCCCTGCCGGTGGCCGGCCTCGTCACGGCCACCTCGGCCTCCGCCGCACCCTCCTCCACCTGGGACGCCGTCGCCCAGTGCGAGAGCGGCGGGAACTGGAGCATCAGCACCGGCAACGGCTTCAACGGCGGACTGCAGTTCACCCCCTCCACCTGGGCCGCGTACGGCGGAACCGCGTACGCTCCCCAGGCCCACCAGGCGACCAGGGCGCAGCAGATCGCCGTCGCCGAGAAGGTGCTCGCCTCACAGGGGCCGGGCGCCTGGCCCGTGTGCTCCCAGAAGGCGGGCCTGAGCAGGGGCGGCGCGCCGGCCGCCGTCGACACCTCGGCGGGCTCGGGTGCCGCGGACCGGCCCGCGAGCGCCGCCAAGCCGGCCAAGCGGGCCGCGAAGGCGGCCCCCAAGGCCGCCCAGCAGGCGGCTCCGAAGGCGGCCGCTCCGAAGGCGAAGCCGAACGCCGCGCAGGCCCCGCAGGGCCGTCCGTCGGCCAAGCCGGTGCAGTCCGCTCCGGCGGCGGAGAAGAACACCGCCGGTGGCGCGTACACCGTCCGCAGCGGTGACACGCTGAGCGACATCGCCGCCAAGTTCGGCGTCGACACCGACGGCCTGTACAGCAAGAACGCCCGCACCATCGGCGCCGACCCGGACCTGATCTTCCCGGGGCAGACGCTGACCGTCTGACGCTCTACCGCCCACCGGTGAGATCCGGTGAGATCCGGCGCGCTCCGGCGGCCACCCCTGCGCGGGGTGGCCGTTCGGCGCGTTCGGGTGCGTCCTCGCGCCTGGGCCCTTCGGAGTGCCGGGCTTCCGCGTCGATAGGGTCGTCCGATGGTCCGACTGATCGATGACAGTGCGCTCACCGCCTCCTCCGTGGTGGCCAACAGCACGATGAACCGCGGGCGCGGGCTCCGCGGCGTCAACAGCTACACCCGTGAGCTGGGCTTCGACCCCGCCGCCTGGCTCCGGGAGCACGGCGGCGCCGCGCCCGGCTGGCTGGACCTGTGCAGCGGGGAGGGCCGGGCGCTGGTCGAGGCGGCCGCAGCGCTGCCCGCCGGCGCCGAGCTGACGGGGGTGGACCTGGTCGGACCGCTGGTCCCGCCGCCCGTCGTGGCGGCCGTCCCGCCGGCCGGGGCCCGGCTCCGCCTGGTGACGGCGGCGCTCGCCGACTGGGCGCCCGAGCGGTCGTACCAGCTGATCACCTGTGTGCACGGGCTGCACTACCTCGGCGACCAGCTCGGCGCGATCGCCCGCGCCGCCTCCTGGCTGAGCCCGGACGGCCGTTTCGCCGCCCACTTCGACCCGGAGTCGGTGCGCCGCCCCGACGGCTCCGGAGCGGGCCGGGCGGTGCTGGCCGCGCTGCGGGCGGCCGGGTTCGAGTACCGCCCGCGCCGTCACCTACTGCTCCTGGACGGCGGACGGCCGGTCGCGCTGCCGTTCGAGTACGCGGGTGCCGACCCGTCGGCCGGGCCGAACTGGACCGGGCAGCCGGCGGTCGGGTCGTACTACCGGCGGGCGGTCGTACCTCCGGGGCGCGCGGAGTCGTAGTTGAACGTTGAACGCAACGTCCGAATACCGCCGGAGACGTCAAGGAATCCGGAACAGGATCGACTCACCCACCGAGAGCGGAACGCCGGCCGGCACCCGGCCGGGACGCGATCGGAACAACGGTGCACAAGGAGATCCGAGGACATGACGATGAACGGTGCGGCAGCGCTCGACGGCAAGGTGGCCCTGGTGACCGGTGGCAGCCGGGGGATCGGGGCCGCGGTCGCGCTGCGGCTGGCCGAGGACGGCGCCCACGTGGCGCTGACCTACCAGGGCTCGGCCGAGCGGGCCGAGGAGGTGGTCGCCAAGATCACCGCGATGGGGCGGACGGGCTGGGCCGTGCGCGCCGACAGCGCCGACCCGGTGGCGGTGGAGGCGGCCGTGGCGGCGGTCGTCGAGCGGTTCGGGCGGCTGGACGTACTGGTCAACAACGCGGGTGTCGGGGCCGGCGGGCCGATCGAGGCGAGCACGGTCGAGGAGGTCGACCGGGTGCTGGCGGTGAACGTCCGGGCGCCGTACCTGTACGCCCGGGCGGCCGTCCCGCACCTGACCGAGGGCGGGCGGATCGTCAGCATCGGCAGCTGCATCGCCCAGCGCGTCGTCTTCCCCGGCGCCGCGCTCTACGCGACCAGCAAGGCCGCGCTGATCGGCCTGACCAAGGCGCTGGCCAGGGAGCTCGGCCCGCGCGGGATCACCGCCAACCTGGTCCACCCGGGCCCGATCGACACCGACATGAACCCGGCCGACGGCGAGTCCGCCGACTTCCAGCGCGGCTTCGTCGCCCTCGGCCGCTACGGCACGGTGGCGGAGGTCGCGGGCGCCGTCTCCTACCTGGTGGGCGAGGACGGCCGCTACGTCACCGGCGCGGAACTGTCGGTGGACGGCGGCTTCGCCGCCTGACCTCCGTGGCGCATCCTCCCGTTCGGCGGGGGTGGCGGTGTCGGGGGGGGGGGGGGGGGGGGGCCACCCCCCCCCCCCCCCCCCACCACCCACCCCCCCCCCCCCCAAAAGGGGTGCGCCGCAAGCAGTGGGCACGACCGCCCAGCATGTTTAACCAACCGAGGTCG
>NZ_JBVHYH010000068.1:0-51669 GCF_055569135.1 Kitasatospora sp. NPDC029367 | reverse complement strand
CTGCAACATCTTCAACGACGGCGCCTTCGAGGTCCTCAAGGAGCCCGGCACCCGGGACGAGGCGCTGATCCGGCTGGAGCACGGGCAGCCGATCCTGGCCGGCGCGGACCACCACGTGGTGCGGGACGCGGACGGCGAACTGCGCACCGCGCCGCGCGGCGAGGGCAGCGCGCTGGTCCACGACGCGCACACCGCCAGCCCGCTCACCGCCTTCGCGCTGACCCGCCTCGCGGACGCCGACACCCTGCACCACACCCCGATCGGGGTGCTCCGGGACGTCCGGCGGCCGGTGTACGACACCCTCATGGCCGACCAACTGGCCCGGGCCGCCGCCGAGAAGGGCCCCGGCGACCTCGCCGCGCTGCTCGCCGGCACCGACACCTGGACCGTGGCCTGACCCTGCGCCTCGGCCTCGGCCCGGGCCCCCGGCCCTGGTTCAGGATCCGCCGCGCCCTTCGGACCCCCGCCACGCCCTTCGGACCCCGGTCGCCCGACCCGGCGACCTTCTCGCAGAGGAGTCATCATGTCCGTGAACGCCCCCGAGGCCGCCGCCCCCTGGGAATCCGTCCGTGCCGACGTGTGCGTGATCGGTTCGGGCATGGTGGGCCTGATCAACGCGATCGCGTACGCGAAGCGCGGGCTGTCGGTGGTCTGCATCGACCAGCCGACCGAGAAGCAGCTGGCCAGCTACAAGGTCGGTGAGTCGCTGCTGATCTACTCCAACTCCTTCCTGCGCGTGCTGGGCGAGTTGGACGAGTCGTTCCAGAAGTCCTTCCACAAGGCGGGCTTCTGGATGGCCCACGGGATGGAGGGGCGGACCGAGTTCGACGAGTCCGTCTCCGAGTGGGGCTTCGAGAGCGGGCTGCCGCAGCACTGGATCGACAAGGCCGTCAACCCGCTGTTCCCGCGCGTGATGTTCGAGGACTCGCAGATCGTCCGCCCCGAGATCGAGGCCGAACTGCGGGAGAAGGCACGGAAGATGGAGGGCATCACCTTCCTGGACCGCGGTCTCGTCCGCGAGGTGGACCTCTCCCCGGAAGGCGGCGACCACCTCGTCACCTGGCAGTCCCGCAACCGCAAGGAGAAGGGCCGGATCGACGCCCGCTGGATCGTCGACTGCTCCGGCCGCACCCGGCTGCTGGCGCGGCGCTTCGGCCACGACCTGCCGCTGGACTCCGGCTTCGAGACCACCGCGGCCTGGGGCCAGTTCTCCCACTGCACCGACGACCTGTTCGACGAGCGCTGGACGTACCACTTCCCGGACGGCGACACCGCCCGCCGCGACCGCAACACCCTCCACCTGTGGGGCGCGGGCTACTGGATCTGGATCATCCGCCTGAACGGCGACCGGGTCAGCGTCGGCGTGACGTACGACCGCAACCGGCCGCCGGAGGAGGGCAACGCCCGCGAGGTGTTCTGGAAGATCCTGCGCCGGTACCCCGTCCTGGACTGGCTGGACGAGAAGAACCTGCTGGAGTTCAGCGCCTACAAGGACGTCCAGCACTGCACCGACACCTTCGTCTCCCCGCAGCGGTACGCCATGGTCGGCGACGCCTCGTCGATCATCGACGCGTACTACAGCCAGGGCCTGTCGCTCTCCATGACCACGTCCTGGCACATCGCCAACATCGCCGAACAGGACATCCGCGACGGCGGGTTGGACATCGACTACCTCAACCACGTCAACCGCGCGGTCACCGCCGACTGGCGGATCATGCGGTCCATGGTGCGGTCCAAGTACAGCGAGGCGATCGCGGACAGCCGGTTCTTCATCCTCGACCACCTGCTCGACCTGACCGTCTTCGGCGCCGCGATGCTGGGCCGCTTCCGGGCCACCCGCTGGCTGATCGAGACCGAGGGGCGCACCGCCGACGAGACCCCGGAGCACGTGCGGCTGCGGACCGGACTGAGCCGGCGCATGTACCTCTCGCAGTCCGCGCCCTGGCACCACCTCGACCCGCAGCGGGTCGCCGACCTGGTCGAGGCGTGGCACCGCGGGCTGGAGCGGCGCGCCAAGTGGCGCCTGGAGAACGGCGTCGACCTCCCCGCCACCAAGGCCGCCATGCGCGCCTACGCCGCTCTGCCGGGCATCTGGCGCCTGCCGTTCATCGACCGGATGCCGAAGGCGGACCTCACCCTCAAGGCGGTCAAGGAGCCCGGCTTCACCTCCGTCACCGGCACCGAGTACCGCCCGCCGGTGATGGCCGTCTCCGGCAGCCTGGTGCTCGCCCTGGCCGGCCTGGGGACGCTGTTCGACATCGCCGACACCAACGCCCGCAAGCTCCGCAAGCTCGTCCGAAGCCTCCGCCGCCGCCGGTAGGGCCGTACTCCAGGTGACGGGGCTGTCGGCCGTGCCGGAGACCGGCCCCGTCCACGGTTGCAGGCAGTACCTGCGGTGGGACTCGCGCTCGTCGAATCCTGCCGCTGCTACGCGTTGAGGTAGCTCCCCAGTTCGGCGTACATCTCGGTCGCTGCCTTGTTCACCGCCTGGGACTTGGTATCGAAGCTGATGAAGCCGTGGATCAGGCCGGGGTACATGTGCTTGTGCACCGGCACCCCGGCGGCGGCCAGGGCGTCGGCGTACGCCAGGCCCTCGTCGCGCAGCGGGTCGCACTCCCCGCAGCCGATGATCGCCGGGGCCAGGCCGGCAAGGTTGTCGGCCAGCAGCGGCGAGGCCGGGGCGCGCTCGGCGGCGGACGGGTCGGCGGTGAAGTAGGGCCGCATGTCGTTCTCCACCTCGGCGGTGGTCAGCAGGAACCCGGTCGCGTTCTCCACCCTGGACGGATACCGGTCCCCGGGCCGCAGGTCGGTGGCCGGGTAGGCGAGCAGCTGCGCGGCCAGCGGGCGTCCCTCGTCGCGGAAGGCCAGTGCCACCCCGGCGGCCAGGTTCGCCCCCGCGCTGTCGCCGGCCACCGCGAGCTTGCCGCCGCCGAACTCGCCGATGTGGTCGGACACGTACGTGGACACCGCGATGCAGTCGTCGTACCCGGCCGGGAACGGGAACTCCGGGGCGAGCCGGTAGCCCACGCTGACCACGACCGCGCCCAGGTCGTGGCACAGTCGGCGGCACACCCCGTCGTGGGTGTCCAGATCCCCGACGATGAACCCGCCGCCGTGGAAGAACAGGATCGCCGGCACGGTGCCCCCGCCCTCGGGCCGGTAGATGCGCACCGGGACTCCGACCACGGACCTCTTGGCGAGGACGGCCTGGCTTGGTGCCGGGTCGTCGAGGGCGGATGAGTGCGGCATCGACGACCACGCGTGCCCGGGGTGCCGACCACCGTCATTGGTCGGCACCCCGGGCGTCGCTGCGTCAGGTCGGGGTCAGGGCAGGCGCCAGATCTGGTTGGCGGCGGCGGAGCAGTCCCACAGGATCAGCCCGGTGCCGGCGGGGCCGGCGCCCGAGTCGTCCAGGCACTTGTTGCTCTGCGGGTTCTTGAGGGTGCCGTCGGCCTGGGGCTGCCAGACCTGGTTTCCGGCGCCGCTCACGCAGCCGTACAGCTGGATGGGGGTGTTGTTGCCGGGGTTGGTGCCGGGGGCGGTCATGCATTTGCCGAGGGTGCGCAGGGTGCCGTCGGTGCCGACGGTCCACTGCTGGTTGGCGGCGGTGCCGCTGCAGGCCCAGACGACGATCGGGTTGCCGTCGGCGGTGCCGGCTCCGGAGTCGTCGACGCACAGGCCGTTGATGCCGGTGATGTGGCCGGTGCCGGTGGTCCTGTCCAGGCCGATCTGGACGGTGCCCAGGTGGCTGGCCGCTGTCGCCGGTGTGCCGGAGAGCCGGCTGAACGTCATGCCGGAGACCGGGGCCGACACCTGCTGGACCAGGTAGGACTTGCCGGCCGTGGTCGGGATGGTGAACTGTCCGGCCCTGGTGGGGCGGACGATGACGGTCGACCGGTCGGTGCCGTCGACGACCGACACGCTCTGGCCGGGCCAGGGGTTGCGGATGTTGATGGTGCCGGTGGAGCCGGCGTGGATGCCGACGGTGCCGATGACGCCGCCGTGGACCTGGACGGAGACGGTGCTGCCGCCGTGGATGTACTGGGTGCCGTCGGCGTCCCAGCCCCGGGGCAGGGCCGGGGCGATCCGCAGCAGGCCGTCGTAGTCCTGGACCAGCGACTCGTTGATCGCGAGCGCGACGTTGGCGGCCTGCTCGATGTAGGGCTCGGTGCCGCCGGACTGGCCCCACAGGTTGGCCAGGCCGGTGGGATAGGTCTGGTACTTCTGGGTCAGGGCGGTCAGGTCGGCGGCGACCCGCGTGCCGAGGCCGAGGCGGGCGGCGTGGACGGCGTCGAAGCTCCAGTCGTTCTGCTGGACGTTGACCCGGCTGTTGTAGGTGCGCTGCGCCAGGGACAGCACCGGCGAGTTGTCGCCGATCAGGCCGTAGGGCCAGACGGCTTCGAGGTCGTCGTTCTCGGTGTTGTGGACCGGCGCGGTGGGCTGCGAGGACTGGCCGAGCACGTCGGTGCCGGAGGCGTCGGCGGCGGCGGTGAGGCTCTGCCGGTGGGTCGCGGCGTCGGTGCGCGGGTAGTCGGGGATCTGCGGGATCGCGGCGCGCAGTTGGGAGATCAGCGAGGCGTCGGTGTTCAGGATCTCGGCGGCGGAGATCGTGGCGGGGAAGAGGCCCTTCATCGCGTCGATCATGTTGACCGGGTCCTGCACGTTCCACTGGTTCTCGTGGACGTTGGCCACCGCGTGCCGCTTGCCGTCGGCGCCGACCGTGGTGAAGGCCAGCAGGAACTGGGCGGACTGCTGCAGGAGCGGGTAGTTCGCCGCCAGGAAGGCCTTGTCACCGGTGGTCAGGTACTGCTGCCAGACCCAGAGTCCGATTTCGGCGCCGGTGGAGACCGTGGCACCGTTCCAGGTGGTCAGCGCCTGGTCGCAGGAGGCGTCGCCGAACGGGTCGCCGTCGTTCTGGAAGCCGTTGCCGTTGAAGCGCATGGTCTCCGGCACGCAGATCCCGGGCCGGTTGCCCATGTGGGTCCTGGTCCAGGCCTGGATGTCGGCCAGGTTGGAGGTGTAGAGGTTGTAGAGGCCGGTGTTGAGCTCGAAGGCGCCGGCGCCGAGGTTGGCGGCCACCTGTCCGCGGATGTTCCAGAACCAGTAGCCGGCCGGGTACCAGTTCTGGGTGTCCTGGGAGAAGTTGAAGAGGTCGGCGACTCCGGCCTGGGAGCCGGGCAGCGGCCCGCGGGACTCCTCGGCGGTGTAGAAGTAGTACAGGGTGCGCAGCTTCTCCAGGTAGGCGGCGGCGCCGTCCGCCGAGGAGAGCTTCACCAGGCCGAGCCTGCCCCAGTAGTCGTGCCACCAGGCCAGGTGTGGTGCCTGCAGGGCGTCGGAGCTCGCGGTCGCGTCCGAACCCAGCAGCGAGGCGGCGGTGGCGGCGGCGTTGCCGCCGGTCCAGCTCGGGCTGCCGACCAGGATCCGGAAGCTGCCGTCGGCGTTGGGGGTGAGGTTCACCTGCACGGTCTGTGCGTCGGCGACCGTGGCGGTGACGTTGCGCCCGCCGGCGGTGAGCGCGGCCAGCGAGCCGAAGGTCCGGCCGGAGCCGGTGGTGGCGTTGCTGTCGACCCAGGTCTCGGCGAGCGTCGCGACGCCGCCGGAGGCCGCCGCGGCCGGGGTGCGCCCGGACCACAGGTTGACGGTGGCGGACTGGGCGGTGTTCGGGTCGGCGCCGGTCACGTCCACGACCAGCTCGTCCTTGTCGGCGCGGACGTAGATCGTCGCGCTCATCCCGTTGCCGGACTCGCGCAGCACGCCGTCGTACGGGTCGACGGTGGCGGTGAAGTCGGCGGCGTTGGTGATCCGCGACAGGCCGGGGATCTGCAGCCGGCCGGGGGACTTGCGGCCGGGCAGGGTGTCGGCGCGGTTGAGCTGGGCGGTGAAGCCGTTGGCGGCCCAGACCGCGGTGCCGAGGGTGCCGTTGCCCAGCGGCATCGACTGGGTCGCCGCGGTGTTCGGGCTGCCCAGGACGATGTTCGCCTCGCGGACGAGGTTCGCGGTGTCGACGGAGAACGCGCCGTTGGACCAGGCGGTGGTCGTGGTCGAGGAGGAGGCGGTCGCCGTGGTGGGTGACCAGGCGGCGGCGGTGGTACCAAGGGTCAGGGCGACTATCGCCCTGACCACCGGTGCACTTCGCATGGTGCGGCCCTTCGGTGGGGGTGGGTGGGGGAGCCATCAGTGGTCGTGCACAGACCGGAGTCCCGTCGTCCCGTTCTCGCGGTGGCTGCCGGTCAGTCATCGGATGTCCTGTGGGTCACGAGGACCATACGAGCCTGACATCTGACTGACAAGAGGGAGCCCCGGGTCATTCCCAACCGTGACGTCAGGTTTCCGCTCCACATCACGGGCGGCGCGTGATATCCGGTCTGAGCCGCGCAATTGATGACTCGTCGGAGGGTGCGCGATCCGATGTGGCCGACAGTCGTCGGAGGACTTCTTGCGGCGGTTCGACCGAGGCTCGTATGGTCGGGCTTCGCAGATTCATCCGATGTGTTTGGCCGGGCTACACCGACGGCAGGAGCGCCAGCGCCTCCTTCGCGTTGTACTCGGCGATCTCCTGCATGAACGCCCGGTCGGGGAAGTCCCCATCGAGGAGACGCAGCGGACCGGCCACCAGCGACAGGCGCATCGCGAGCATGTAGAGGTCGAGCCGCCGCGGATCGAGACCGGGCCGGGCCAGTGCGACGTACCGCTCTCCGAAGCGGATCCGGAGGAACACGTGCTCCCACTCGACGTCGAAGTACATCAGCCCCTCGATGTCGATCAGGACGGGGCGCCCGTCGGCATCAACCAGGACGTGGTCGGGTCCGAGTTCTCCGTGGATCAGCCCGTATGCGGTGCGAGGACTCACCTGATCGGCCAGCTCCTGCAGACGGTCGCGCAGTGCGGCGTCGGCCGCCGCGATGCGACCGTCGCGCCCCGCCGCCTCCTCAAGGTCCCGCAGGGCACGGTCGAGGACCCGTCGCTCGCACGAGACCTCGGACACGGATCCGCCCCGCTCCAGCAGGTCCACCCTGCCGTAGCGCTCGTCCTGGTGTCGGTGCATCACCTCAAGCAGCTCGGCGAGGTCGCCCAGGGTTGCCGCAGCGCGCGTCGGATCGGTTTCGAAGAGTGCTTCGAGCGTGCCGCCGGAGACGTCCTCGACCACGGCGACGTCCGCCGGATAGTGGCGCCGGCTGTCATCCGCCAGGAGTACTTGCGGAACCCGTGCCCCGAGGCTGTCCAAGCTCCGCTGCGCGGTAAGGAACGGGACCAGTCCGGAGGCGGGCGCGAACGGGTCAGCCGGATCGGCCTCTCGCGCGCCTGGCCAGAAGTTCTCGGCATCGGCCCAGCTGTAGACGATCACACTCGCCGTGCGGGTTCCGTCAAGGCGGACCCGGTACACCCCTTTCTTGCTCCCCCCGCGCAACCGGTCCACCGCGACGACGCGGCATCCCGATCCGAGCGCGTCACGCACAAGCCCCGACAGGTCTTCGATCTCCGCGAATTGCCGCATCCGCGGAACCTACTGGAGGCGGCGCCGCGCGTGCCACGGGATATCTCCCGCACCTCCGACTGCCGACGAACGAACGACGCACGTCCAAGCTGCCGCCCAACCGCACCGAGGCGATAACGCCTGCCCTCGACGCACGACTTGCACGGACGGTCTCCGGAGCCCGGAAGTCCACGTCGGCGTTGGGGAGGCGCTGGCCCCGGTCGGCCGGATCGGGTGGTGGTGCCCGATCCGGCGGCCGGCGGTTCCACTGCGGAGTCAGCCGGTCAGGAGTGGGCGAGCACGTCGAGGAACCGGGACAGCGGATCGATGTGCACGGCCCTGCCTCGTCAGGCGTTGAGCGTGGTGATGTTCCACCAGCGTTCGTCACCGAGGTCGAGTGTGATCGGCGTGGGGGCCGCCTTGCCGCGGTGGAGCATGGCCGGGTAGCTGCCGTCGGGCAGCGGCCTGGTGGTCCACGGCTGGCCGTCGTGCCCGTTGTCGGGCACCGAGGGGATGGTGATCTCGACGGCGTTCGCCAGATCGTCGGCCTTGACGCCGTCGGGCACCTGCCGGAGGGTGAAGATCTGCTCGAAGTGGGGGCGCTGGACCAGGCGGTGGGCGATGTGAGCCTCCTTGCCCCGGCCGTAGAGCAGGTAGGTGAGGTGCGCGGGGAAGGGCTCCTCGCTGAACCGGCGGAAGTTCAGCACCCGCTTGACCCGCGCGGTGAAGCCGCCCGAGATGGGCTCCCAGACCCGGTCCTCGCCGTTGCCGGTCTGGGTGACCCGGTCGAGCCGGGCCGGGTACTCGGTGACCGAGCCGTCGCCGATCGGGGGCAGCACCATGTCCTCGGTGTTGCGCACCGCGTGCCAGCTGGCCGGGCGGTCCGCCTGGTCCTTGAGGTAGATGTCGACGATGTCGGTGGGCAGGTCGTACTCGACCACGACCTGGTAGCGGTGCTCGGCCATGCCGAACATGGCCAGGTGGTAGCCGAAGACCGTGTCCCGGCCGGACAGGATGAAGGAGTGGACCGAAGGGTCCTCGTGATCGTGGTCGTGACGGGTGGTCATGCGAGCTCCTTCTGGACGCTGTGCTGTGGTGCGGAGGGATGCGGTAGGGACGTGTGCCGGCGCTGCCAGAAGACCCGGTCGCTCCAGCGGCCTTCCAGGCTGTACACCGCGTGGTGGTTGCGCCGGTAGGCGGTGAGGATCGCGGCGACCTGGGCGCGGTAGGACTCCAGCGCCCGGTCGTCGCCGTCGAGGTGGGCGGCCAGGGCCGAGGCTCCGGTCAAACCGGTGTGCAGGGCGGTGAGGATGCCCTGGGAGGAGATCGGGTCGAAGGCGGCGGCGGCGTCACCGACGGCGATCCAGCCGTCGCCGGTGGGAGTGTCGAGGTGCGAGGAGTGGGCGGGGGCCCGCCGAGGAGTCGCGTCGGTGGGCAGCGGGTGGGCGCCGGCCCGGACCGCGACGTGCCGGGTCTGCCGCAGCAGCCGGGCGAAGTCCGAGCGGGTGCGCGGTGCGGGCGGGGCGAGGTCGGCGTCGGTGAAGTAGGCCACCAGGCGGCGGCCGGTGGGCAGCAGCGCGGTGTACCACCAGCCGTCCTGGGCGGATTCGACCAGCGAGCAGGTCTCGCCCGCTCGTCCCGTGGGGTCGGGTGCCAGGTCCAGGCAGGTGGCGACCAGGCCGTCCATGCGGTGAGCGGCGGCCCGGCCGACGGAGGCTACCGCCCGACGGCGGCCGCTGGCGTCCACCAGCCAGGTGCACCGGACCATCCGCTGCTCGCTTGGTCCGCGCAGTGCGACTGCCCAACTTCCTTCTGCGGAACGGGACCTCGGGCGCGCTGTGGTGCGCTCCGCCACTTCGGCGCCGGCCGAGCCGGCCGCTTCGCGCAGGCACCGGTCGAATCGAGCCCGGTCCAGGTGCCAGCCGGGACCGTTCGGGTCGTTGATGAAGTCCGTGCGACGCAGGGCGGTCGATCCCCAGGCGGAGAGGTTGGCGTAGCAGGTCAGGTGGCCGGCCAGGACGGGCCGTTGACCGGCGCCCAGGTCGCCGAGCAGGACCTTGGCCACCGAGGGCAGGGCCTCGCCGAGCTTGGGCGGGCCGTTCCCGGCGTCCGTGAGCAGGACGGTCCGGCCCGCGAGCGCCAGGGTCAGGGCGGCGGCGGCGCCCGCCGGGCCGCCGCCGGCGACCACCACGTCGTAGTGGTCGCCCACGGCGGTGCGCCGACCGGTCATCAGGCGTTGTCGCGGAAGGGCGCGACCTTGTCGATGAAGCCGGCCGTCACCTCTTCGGCGGTGTAACCGCTGACCGAGATCGCCTGGTTGACCGCCACCGACGCGAGGGCCGGGTCTGCGGCCTGGGGCACGTGCAGCGTCACCAGGTTCTGGGTGAGCGGAACGCCTTCGAGGTCGATGGAGGGCTTGGACTCCACCTGGATCCGGTCGGGGAAGTCCTTGGCGCCCTCGCGCACTTCGACGATGCCGAGCCGGTACCAGTCGTCGATCATCTGGTTGAGCTGCTCGGTGTTCTGCCCGCGCAGCCCACGCAGCCACACGGCCCGCCGCTCGAACGCCTCGGTGCGTTCGGCCAGCGGCCGGGTCTCGTCCACGACCACCTGGTAGTCGTCCTCGGTGAGGACGTGGTTGGGGACCCGGGCCGGCCAGAACGTCGGCAGGTACGGGTCGTGGCGCGGACCGAGGGACAGCTCGTAGCCGGAACGGCAGCTGGCGGTGTCGCTCTGCCACGGGACGGCCATCCACCGGGAGAGGTCACCCGGCGCCTGGGTGTACAGCGGTCCGTTCACCGACAGCGCGGTCTCGGGAGTGAGGACCGTGCCGTACGAGGGCTCGGGCTGGTCGGCCGGGCGGTGGCGGATCCGGAACGCCGCCGTGTACATCGAGGGGTGCCGGATCGGCCAGGTGACCTCGCAGCCGGGGTGGAAGGCGTCGGCGAGGCAGAAGTCCAGTGCGGCTCGGTCGAGCGCGGCCGGCTGCTCGGCGAGGCGCACCTCGGCAAGTGTCCGGGGCGGCGGAGTGGCCCCGAGGGTGCCCCAGTCGTCCTCGAAGTCACCGTCGGCCCAGTACTGGAACATCCGGTACTGGGTCGGGGAGAACGCCATGTGGTGCAGCGGCGAGCGCGGCGGGATGGCCATCGCATCCCCGTACAGCCAGGGCCAGGGGACGGGCGAGGCGTCGTCGCGCCCGAAGTCGCGCAGCGCGTTGAACACCTGCCGGCGCAGCGCGCGCCGGGTGGGGGCGTTGCTGCTGAGCCGGGCCAGCATCTGCGGGGTGGTGAACTGGCCGAGACCGTCGTGCCCGTAGTACCCGGCGAAGCCGTGGTTGACCCACTGATGATCGGTGAAGCGCTGGAGCACCGGCGCGATGTGGCGGGTGAAGGAGACCCTGTCCGGGAACGGCAGCGATCCGGCGGAGACGAACACGTCGTACAGCAGGTCGTAGAGGGTGCGGATGCCCTTCAGCGCGGGGGCGTAGTTGGGCGGGGCGACCAGGACCCAGGCGGGGTCGACCGGCAGAACGCGGCCGCCGACGGTGACGGTCGCCGTGACCGGGCCGTCGCCGATGTCGTCGTGCCAGCCGTCGTTGTTGGCGTAGGTGGTGATCGGCTTGCCGTTGTAGGAGGCTGACTGGCCGAAGCCGCCGAGCACCAGCAGGTGCCCGTCCTCGTCGGTGCGCAGTTCCCCGAGATAGACCTCCTTCCCCATGAACTTGCCCTCGCGGAAGTGGAAGTCGGGGCCTGAGAGGTTTCTCCCGCTGATGCTGATCGGGCCCGGGTCGATGATCAGGTCTTTTCGGAGGTCGCCGGTGATCTCCTTGTTGCGCAGCTCGGACGCTTTGGCGCTCGCCGCGTCGGGAATGTCGAGAGCGAGCTGGAACTGGTACCAGGCGGCCTTCTTGTTCGCCAGGTGCGCGCTCCAGCGGATGTCGGCGTTGTCCGCCGTCAGCTCGGTCACCACCTCGCCCAGGGCGTTGTACCCGTAGACCCGAAAGCGCGCCGCCTCGCGTTTGATCGCGCCGGCGGAGTCCTTGTAGAAGCCCGGGTCCTGCGGCGCGGGGTCGGGTACCTCGGGTGCGATGTAGTACTCATCGAGTGAGTTTCCGACTCTGGCGATTCCGATGGCGGGGTGAATCGCAGCACGGACGATCTCGTCGGTCATCTGGCTCGGTGCCTCCAATTCCGGGGATGCGGCTACGAGCTGACAGTTCGTTTGCAGAACACTATGGGGGGAGGCTCTGCTCCGATTGGAGGGACACGCATGGCCACTCGGGAGGGTGAGGCGGGAATCCGGTGCCGTCCGGAAACCGGTCGCTAGGCGGGTTGCCCTCGCGGAGGCTCCGGGCGGGCGGGGCGACGGTCAGCGGGAACAGGCCGACAGCAATACCGGAATCCCCGGACGACCCGCCGCCCCGAAGGCCCGTTCAGAGCAGCGTGGGCGCGTGGAAGGCGCCGAGGGCGCCGGAGGCGAGGTCCCGGTCCAGCCAGTAGCGGCGCGGTTCGGCGAGCATCACGTAGACGCTGACCGCGAGGATGCCCGGGATCTCGGCGAGCTCCTCGTCGATGAAGGCCGCCAGGGCGGAGCGGTCGGTGACCAGGCCGGTGCACAGGACGGACAGGTCGCTGGCGACGTGGACGGCGAGGCGGGTCTGGGGCAGCTGGTCGAGGCGCCGCATGACCTCGGGGGTCCCGCCGGGGGCGACCCGCAGGCGGAGCATGAACGGGGTCCGGAAGCCGAGCCGTTCCGACACGATCTCCAGGCGCGGTTTGACCCAGCGCTCGTCCAGGACCCGGCGCACCACCCGGTGTGCGGTGGAGGTGGGCAGGGCGGCGGCGCGGGCGATGCTCGCGGCGGAGGCCCGGCCGTCCTGGATCAGTTGCGTGACGACGCTGCGCTCGGCATCACTGAGGGGCTTGGCGGGCGGGTTGGCCGTCGCGGTGCCCTCCGGGCCGACCCCGGCGAGTTCCAGCAGGCCGGCGCGCTCGGCGTCGGTGAGGAACTGTGGGTCCCAGCTGGCGCCCCGGCGCAGGGTGCTGAGCGCGGGCAGGGCGTTGACGCGGCGGACACCGGGGATCGAGAAGAGCCGGTCGATCGCCTCGCTGGTGGCCGCCTCGGACGGGGCGTGGATCACGGCGTAGAGCGGGTAGTCGCCGGAGATCTGCGCCAGCCGCTGGACGTGGGGAAGGTCACGCAGCCGCTCCAGGACCGCCAGCGGGGTCTCGCCGGTGGTGTCCAGGAAGACGTGGACCGGCATCGCGGTGGAGTGCAGGCCCCAGTCCGCCTGCCCGACCACGCGCACCGTGCGGGCCTTGTGCAGCCGGTCGTAGCGGCGTTTGAGGGTGCCCGCGTCGGCGGACAGGATCGCGCCGATGTCGTCCCAGGTGGCCCGGGGGGCTACGTGCAGCGCCCCGATCAGGCGCCGGTCGAGCTCGTCGAGGAGAGGCCCAGTCATGTTTCCGTACCTTAGACTGCCAGTTGATCCCATCGTGACATGGAAGATCTAGAAAATCTCTCACTTGGATGCCATTGTGTGCGAAAACATCCCTCAGTAGTGCCGAAAGGGTAGCCATGAGTGCCACCACGACCGAGTCGCGGGAGACCGAGCCCGGCTCGAGATCCATGCGCGCCATGAACCGCGCGATGGCGGCGATCGAGAAGGCCGGCAACCGGCTGCCCGACCCGTTCTGGCTGTTCTGGGGCCTCGCGGCCCTCGTCGCCGTACTCAGCGCCGTACTGGCCGCCGAGCACGTCAGCGCCGTGCTCCCGGGGACGCAGAAGACCATCGAGGTGCAGAGCCTGCTCAGCACGGACGGGTTCAACCTCGTCGTCGGACACGCCGTCGAGAACTTCGCGAGCTTCCCGCCGCTGTCGACGGTCCTCATCGTGATGTTCGGCATCGTCGTCGCCGAGAAGAGCGGTCTGTTCGAGACACTTCTACGGCGCCTGGTCGCGCGGGCCTCGGGCCGTTACCTGACCTTCGCGCTGGCGCTGACCGCGATGGTCAGCCACGTCGCCGGCGACGCCGCGTACGTGACCCTGATCCCGCTCGGCGCGGCGCTCTACCGGGCCGCCGGCCGCAGTCCGGTCCTCGGCTGCGTCGTCGCGTACGTGTCGGTCTCCGCGGGCTTCAACGCCTCCCCGGTCCTCACCACGACCGATGTGCTGCTGTCGTCGATGTCCACGGCCGCCACCCACGTCATCGACCCGCACGCGGTGGTGACCCCGGTGTCGAACTACTGGTTCGGGCTCGCGTCGTCGGTCCTCATGGCGTTCGTGATCACGGTCGTCGTCGAGACGGTCCTCGTGCGGCGCTCGGACCTGGAGCCCGACGAGCCGGTGGCCGCCGCGCCGATCGCCGAGAAGGCGGAGGCGCAGCAGATCGAGGCGACCGCGCGGCAGCGCAGCGCGCTGCGCGGGGCCGGAGTGGTCGCGTTGGGCCTCGCCGCGCTCCTGGTCGCGGCGATGATCCCGACGCACTCGCCGCTGCGCGGCGACCACGGCGGCATCCTCAACTCGCCGGTGTTCAGCGGCATGGCGGTGGTCCTCGGGGTGTTCTTCGCCGTGATCGGCTGGATCTACGGCCGACTCGCCGGCACCTTCCGCGGCGCCCCCGACGTGATGGCCGCGATGGCCGACGGTACCAAGTCGATGGCACCGACCATCGTCCTGTTCTTCGCGATGTCCCAGTTCCTCGCCTACTTCAAGTGGACGAAGCTGGGCGACATCCTCGCCGTCAAGGGCGCCGAGACCCTGCGCGACCTGCATCTCAGCGGCTGGCTCGTGCTGCTCGGTGTGGCCGTGCTGATCGCGGTGATGAACCTGCTGGTCACCAGCGGCTCCGCCCTGTGGGCGCTGGTCGCTCCGGTCCTGGTGCCGATGCTGATGCTGGTCGGCGTCCACCCGGAGGCCACCCAGGCCATGTACCGGGTCGCCGACTCGGTCACCAAGTGCATCACGCCGATGAGCCCGTTCTTCATGATGGCCGTCGCCTACCTGCGGCAGTACCGCAAGGACGCCGGCATCGGCACCCTCGCCTCCTTCACCCTCCCGGTGGCCGCCGTCGCCTGGGTCGCCTGGGTCGCCTTCTTCCTCGCCTGGTACCTGCTCGGCATCCCCTTCGGCATCGGCTGAGCCGCCCGTCCACCGTTTCGACCCGATCCGTCCGCACGAGAAAGTCGATCATGAACCCCGCCACAGTCACCCTCACCGACCGCGCCCATGAGGTCTCCTCGGAGATCGTCACCGACATCATGACCCTCGTCGGCCAGGAGACCAGCAGCTACGACCTGGCAGGCCTGGCGGCAGGTCGGGACCTCCTGCACGATCTGGCCGTCCACCGGCTCGGGCAGCCCGGCGAGGAGCACCGCCACCGCGGTGGCGAGCGTGGTGACACCCTCACCCTGACCTACCCCGGCACCGGCCCCGGGCACGTCGCACTGGTCGGCCACTACGACACCGTGTGGCCCACCGGCACCCTCGCCGGCTGGGCGCCGTCCGAGTCGGACGGCCGGGAGAGGCTCAGCGGACCGGGCATCTTCGACATGAAGACCGGCCTGGCCCAGGGCATCTGGGCCCTCAAGCTCGCCCGGGAGTACGGCCTCCCGGTGCCCACGGTCACCTTCGTCTTCAACGGCGACGAGGAGGTCGGCTCCCGGTCCTCGCGCCCGGTGATCGAGGAGATCGCGCACCACGCCGACGCGACACTGGTACTGGAACCGAGTGCGCACGGCGGCGCGGTCAAGACCGCCCGCAAGGGCAACGGCACCTTCCGCGTCACCGCCAGCGGCGTCGAGGCGCACGCCGGGCTCGCCCCCGAGGACGGGGCCAGCGCCATCACCGCGCTGTCCGAGTTCGTGGTCGCCGCCGCAGCCGTCGCCGCCCCCGAGTTGGGCACCACGATCAACCCCGGGCTCATCACCGGCGGTTCCGCCGCCAACGTCGTCGCCGGGCAGGCCACCGCGAGCGTCGACATCCGGGTCAGCAGCGAGGCCGAACGGGAGCGCGTGGACACGGAGCTGGAGGCCATCAAGGTCAGTGACCCGCGCGTCCGGATCGACATCGACCACGCCTGGAACCGGCCCCCGATGACCCTCAACGCCGCCTCCGCCCCGCTCCTCGGCCTCGCCCGCGAAGTCGCCCGCGAGCAGGGCCGCGACGGACTGCCCGCCGCCGCCGTCGGCGGCGCCAGCGACGCCAACTTCGTCGCCGCCCTCGGCCTGCCGGTGCTGTGCGGCATGGGCGCGGTCGGCGACGGCGCCCACGCCCAGGGCGAGTTCATCTACCCCGACACCGTCCCCGCGCAGACCGCCCTGGTCGCGGGCCTGCTCGGACGACTGGCCGAACCCCTGCACGGTCAGTCGGTGACTTCGCACGTGGGGTTCTAGGTCTCCAGCCAGCGGGGTCGGGTTTCGTCGATGCCGAGGAGTTCGAGCAGGTGTGATCCTGGCCGGCGCTGCTTCAACTCCTCGGCCGATGAGGACGGTGGGTGGGCCGGTGGCGGTGCCGTACGGGAGCAGCGCCAGCTCGCGGGCTCAGTGCGGGTCGGAAGGTTCAGGCGACGGGGTCGAGCAGGTCCTCGAAGGCGTCCGGCATGGCTTTCCAACCGGGCTCTCCGGCCGCGAGTTCGGCGTCGGTGAGCAGGCAGGAGTCGAGCAGTTCGGTGATTCCGTCCACGTCCAACCCCTCGGCGGTGAAGCTCACTTGCTGGATCCGGTCGCCGTGGACGTAGTCCCAGTCCAGGGCGGCGGCGGCCCGGCGCGCGGGCGGGTAGAGCTCCCACACCGCGTCCGGCAGCGAGACCAGCCACGGCCCGCACTCCTCCACGGCGAGGTTGGCCCCGGCCGCGTCCCAGCCGAGCATCAGGTCGGGGCGGTTGGCGAGCCAGAACCGGCCCCGGCTGCGCTGCGCGGCCGGGACGAGCTGCTCCAGCGCCTCGTGCAACCGGGCCGGATGCAGCGGCCGGCGCCGCTCCCACACCAGCGTGGCCACCCCGGCTTCGTCGGCCTCCTGCGGCAGCAGGGCCAGCGCCGGGTTGACCCGGTCACGCGCGGCGGCCACGTCGAAGCCCGCGAGCGCCGCGCGGACGAGTGCGCCGGTGCCCAGCCGTACGGCGCGGGCGGTCGGGTGGAGCTGGCGCAGCATCGCGATGCCGGCGTGCAACTCGGGCGTCCCGGCGGCCCGGGCGGCGTGGGAGACGGCCAGCACGTCGGCGTACTCGATCTGGTGGGCGAGCGCCTCGGCGACCGTGCGGTCGTCGTCGGCGCAGGTGTGCAGGTGGTGCTCGGAGAGTTCGTCCGAGACAGAGAGTTCCGGGACGACCCTGAGCGGGTCCACGGCGGTGACCACGCCGACGATCTCCACCGCATCGTGCATGCAGCGGTCGCCGACCTCGCCGCCCGCGATGACCTCGACCAGCGGGTGCGGCTCGCTGCCGCCCCACAGCTCCACCACGGCGAGCCGGTGACGTCCGGCATCGGCGATCCTCAGCAGTTCGGGCAGCAGGTCCTCGCGCAGCGCGCAGCACGGACAGTTGTTGGTGAGCGGAAGCTGGGCCTCGCCGAGCGGCCCGGAGGTGTCCCGGACCCGTCGGCGCACGCGACCGTCCCCGGCCTCGGTCAGGTCGTGGTGCAGGACCACTGCGTCCTGGCAGCCGTCGAGCAGTTCCAGGACGGCCTGGCGGCGCGCGGCCTCGTGGAGTCCTCCGACCACCACGACGGGCAGCAGCTTGGATCGGGACACCGGTTTCTTCCTCCTGGGGGCTTCGCGCCGGAGTGGTCCGGGCGGGACGAACGTGGGGCGGAGGTCGCGTCCCGGGTCGTGTGGACCGGGAGGACTGGTACGACGCGGGACGCGACCGGCTTGTGCGGGTTGCTACCAGCTGGCCTTGCGGACACCTGGCAGGAACCCGGCGTGCGCCTGCTGGCGTACGCCGATCCGGGAGAGGCCGAAGGCGCGCAGGTAGCCGCGCGGCCGGCCGTCGACGGCGTCGCGGTTGCGGACCCGGGTGGCGCTGGCGTCGCGCGGCTGGCGCTGCAGCTCGGCCTGCGCGGCCAGGCGGTCCTCGGGCGAAGTCGCGGGGCTCGCGGGGTCGAAGCGGCGCCGGGTGCGGCGGTGCGAGCGCGAGATGGCATTGCCGAAGCCGGGCCTGCGGCCGGTGAGTTGGCAGTGAGCGGACATGGCGACTCCGAGTAACGGGAGAGGAGCGGCTACCGACGGGGACCGCGGCACGGGAATGCCCGCGGCACCGTGCTGGTCGACCTGACACTACCCTAAATGAAAACGAAAACCATTAAGCTATGGTGGTTGGCCGGTGCACACAGGAGAGGTGAGATGACCCCGCAGGGCAAACCGCAGCCGCTGCCCGTCACCGTGCTCGGCGGCCCCGCCGCCGGCGTACGCGACTGCGTCGCCGACCTGGCCCGCATCGAGCTCCCGGGCGTGGCGGTGCTCGCCGTGCGGGTCAGTTCGGACGGCCGGACAGTCTGCTGGCAGCTGTCCGACCGCTCCGGACCGGTGGACGGCGACGTACTGACACCGTCGCGTCCCTGCTTTCCTCACCTGCTGCCGCCGGGCGTGCTCGCCGTCCTGCTTCGCCTGGCACGCGCCGGCCACTACCGGCACCTGCTGTTGGCCCTCCCGCCGGGCATGGCGGCCGACCTGGTCGCCCTCGATGTCGCGCACGGCCACGTCTGCGGGCAGTCGCTCGCCGACCACCTGCGGATCGACACGGTCGCCATCGCCGTGAACCTCTCCCGCCTGGAGGACGATCTCGGCTGTGGCGACCGGCTCCTGGACCACGGGCTGGCCGTCGGCCCCGACGACCGGCGAACCGTCGCCGAGACCACCGCCCGGCATCTGGAAGGCGCCGACGTGGTGGTGACCTCGAACACGAACGACCCCGGCCCCGCCGCCTCCGCGCGCGCCGTCGCGCTGGCGCTCCATCTCTGCGACGGCCACGAGCTGACCCACATCTGCCACGATCGGCTGACCGGCGGCTTCTGGATGCCCAATCCTTCGACACTGGTGGGTGGGAACCACTTCGACGCCGACGAAGTGCGGGAACGGCACGGGCCCCTACCGTTCCCCAGGCAGCCGCGCGCAGCGGAATTCGGCGTCACCACCACGCTCTGGTCCTCCCGCCGGCCGCTCCACGCGCAGCGTCTGCACGACGCGCTCGGGCAGATCTGCGCCGGAATCGTCCGCGGCCGCGGCCACCTGTGGCTGGCCAACCGGCCCCACTCCATCCACCGATGGGACTTCGCCGGCGAGCACCTCGCCATCCAGAACACCGGCTCCTGGCTCCCCGAGCACGACGGCAAGGCATGGCACGCCGCCTCGTCACAGCGCCGCACCCTCGCCTCGCTGCTCTGGGACCCCTACTACGGCGAGCGCCGCTGCGAGTTGACGTTCACCGGCATCGACCTCGACGTCCCAGAACTGCACCGGCAATTGAACGAGTGCCTGCTCACCGACGCCGAACTCTCCCTCGGCGCGGAACACTGGGGGCTGTCCGACGACCCCTTCGCCACCACCCTCGGCGCCGATCCGCCGCCACACTGACATCGCCGCGCCTCGCCGAGGGGAGGCCGAGCAAGGGTGTCCAGGTTCGTCCTCACAGACTAACCAGCGGGCACCCTTCGTCATGGTCGCGGCCGGCCCAGCAATCGGCCTCATTCATCTGGACCCGCGGTGCGGGCGGTGCGGTGGAGAGAGGCTTGCCCACCCTATCGAGATTCGATAGATTCCCATCGCAACTCGATGGAAGGATGAGTCTTGGGGAAGCTGACAGTGCGCGCGCTGCGCGCCGTGCTCGCGGTGGTGCTCACCGGCAGCGTGCTCGTACAGGGCTTGATGGTGTGGGCGCTGGTCAGCGGGAAGGACCAGGAGGGCGGCACGCTCCCGCTGACCGCGCTGCGCGTGATCACGATCCTGGGCATCGGCACCGTCCAGGTCGCCATGGGCTGCGTCTGGCGGCTGGTGACGATGGTGCGACGCGGAACCGTGTTCTCCCACGCCGCCTTCCGCTACGTGGACGGCATCATCGGCGCCGTCGTCGCGGCCGCGCTCGCCTGGTTCGCGGTCACCGCCGTGAACGCGCCCGGCCAGCGCGACGACCCGGGCGTCACCGGCATCATGGCCGGGATCGGCCTGGCCATCCTGGGCGTCGCGCTCATCGTGCTGGTGCTGCGCACCCTGCTCGCCCAGGCCGTCGCCCGCGACGGCGAGGCGAACCGGATGCAGGCCGAGCTGGACGAGGTGATCTGATGCCGATCGCCGTCGACATCGACGTGATGCTGGCCCGGCGGAAGATGTCGGTGGGCGAACTCGCCGACCGGGTGGGGATCACTCCCGCCAACCTCGCGGTGCTCAAGAACGGCCGCGCCAAGGCGGTGCGCTTCACGACGCTCGCCGCGCTGTGCGAGGTGCTGGACTGCCAACCCGGCGACCTGCTGCGCTGGGAGGCCGAGGACACCGCGGGCGCATGAACCGCGGCTGCCGACAGGTCATCGCCGACCCCGCTCGACGGTACCCTGGTTGTCCAGTGGCCGGGACGTGAACCGCGGTGGTTCGAGCTGCCGCCGGATGCGGTCCCCGAGGTTCGGATCAGTCACCCCGACCACCTGTGGTTCGAACGGCTGGGCCTGCGCTGGCACGCCTTTCCCACCATCTCCGACCAGGTGCTGGAACTGGGCGGGCTCCGCTATCCGCTCGCCCCATCCTGCGCCTTGGCCCGCCGGCGCCGCCGAGGATGGTCCCGTTTGCGGGCTATCGCCGGAGTTGTTCGACCAAGGACGTGAAGAGCTGGAGGTTCGGGAACATCCGAACCGGGTCGCCGGACAGCCCCGCTCCCTTCCCGGCGACCTCGATGCGGACGAGTCCCTGCCTGCTCGCGCCGACGCCTGCCACCTGCGACCAGGGGACCCGTCCGCGACCCGCTTCCACGCCGGTCAGGTCCACCCGGAAACGGCCGAACGTGAGGGTTTCTCCTGACCGGACGGCGGCGATCGTGCCCGGCAGTTGCGCGTCGGCCACGGCCTGCTGGATGCGTCGGCCCCATTCCTCGGGGTGGGGGAACCCTTCGCGGATGGTGAGCCATCGGCCTCCATGGTCGTGCAGCGTGTAGGCGTGCTTGAGACGATTGCTCCGGCCGAAAGTGTGGTACCGGCCGATGTTCTGGTACACCGTCATCGCGTCCCAGCGCAGCACGCGCAGTTCGCCGTGCCGGACGACGACCAGGCCGTGCTCGTAGAGGTGGAGACCGACGTCCGTCCTGGATCTCCTGACGCGACTCTCGCGTAGGAACCGGTAGATCAGGAGGAGCGGGATCGGCACCGTGCAGAAGGCAGCCAGGGGCGGGACATGGGGGCCAGCGCGACGCCGGCGGAGACCATGACGGCAAGGATGACGGACACGACGACGATCTCCGACCGCTGGAAAACCGGTGGGAGCGGCGCCGGAACGTAGCTCGCACGACGGCCGCCCAGATGGTGCCGCGCGGCCGTCTCCGGGACCTGCTTCGACAGCGGGCCGTCCTCAGGCCCGGTGATGTGGCCCATCTGAACCTCCGGCTTGGGTCGGGCAAGTACCTGTTGCGGGACGAACCAGGCAGTGCACCGCGGTCGAGTGCGCGCCTCTTCGAGGTGGACGCGGTCCAAGTCGGCCACGGGGCAGGTAGTCGACGGCGGTCGTTGACGCGGGCTTGGCGGCGTCCGGCGCGGTTCTGACGCCTTCTTGGCGCGGAGGTGAGCGCGGGTCGGCCCGGCGTCCGGCTGTGCGGACGGCGGCCGCGGGGCCGAGGCCCTGACCCACGGCGACAATGCCTCGTCAAGATGACCGTCGAGGACATCAAGGACCCGTCAAGGCGGGCGGACGGGTGTTCGATGACACCTAGCGTGAGCTGCGAGGAAACGGTTCGCCGCCCGGGCGTGGGGCCTGACGGCGGACCGTTTGCCGAACCCCGACCCTCGGCGGGTTCCTCCGGGGAAGGTTCGGCGGCCAGTGAAAGACAGGGGGAGGGGGCGCGCGGCGATGCCAACGGGTACGTCGGGTGGTACGGCGGTCGAGGGTGGAACGGTCGCGCCGGAGACGGCGAGACAGGAGACAGCCGTACCACCTCCCGGGCCGCGCGCCTCCCATCACTGGTTCGGCCGTTCCTGGCGCAGTCGGGCGTGGTGGAACACCCCGCGCCTGGTGCGCGGCCTCACCGGGCTGTGCCTGGTGGCCCTGCTGGCCGCCGGCACGGCGACCGGCACCGTCCTGGGCGGAGCCCGGGACGGCACGGACGTGATCGGCCACCAGGCCGCCCCGCAGGTGGTCCGCTCGGCCGACCTCTACTTCGCGCTCAACGACATGGACGCCCAGGCGGCCAACCTGCTGCTGTTCGGCGCCGACCCGGACTACACGAAGCTGCGCCAGCAGACCCTGGACACCTACGAGCAGCGCCGCGCCCAGGCCGACAGTGACCTGCAGCGCGTCACCGAGGCGGTGGCCGGTGACACGGCCGGGCAGCGGGCCGTGCAGACCGTCATCGGTGAACTCGGCCAGTACGAGGCCCTGGTGGCCCGCGCCCAGCTGCTGGAGGACCAGGCCCACGCCCAGGCCGGCCGCCCCTCGGCGGACGCCCTGGCGGCCTACCGGCAGGCCACCGACCTGCTGCGCCAGCGCCTGCTGCCGGCTGTCAACGAGGTGACCAAGGCCAACGCGGCCGTCGTGGAGCGCAACTACACCGACCAGCGCGCCGCCCTGGCCGGCGGTTGGTGGGAGATCCTGATCGCCGGCCTGGTGGCCCTGGCCGCCCTCGGAGTGCTGCAGCGACTGCTCGCGGTGCGCTTCCGGCGGCTGGTGAACGTGCCGCTGGCCATCGCGACCCTGCTCGCCCTCGCCGGGCTGGTCACCGCGCTGACGCTGGCCTCCCGGGCGGACCACCAGCTGGTGGTAGCCAAGAGCAACTCCTTCGACTCGGTGATCGCGCTCAGCCGGGCGCGCGCGGTGGCGTACGACCTCAACGCGGACGAGAGCCGGTACCTGACCGACCCCGCCCGGGCGGCCGCGTACGAGCAGAGCTTCCTCGACAAGACGCAGTCCTTCGCCCGGGTCGACGGTGCCACCCTCGCCTCGTACAACGACAAGCTCGCCGCGCTGGCCGACCGGCACCGGGCCGACCACGGCCAGGTGGGCTTCGGCGGATACCTCGGCGACGAACTGCGCAACATCACCTTCGACGGTGAACAGGAGGCCGCGGAACGGGTGTTGAACGCGTTCCAGCAGTACCAGCGCGACGACCGGAAGATCCGCGAGCTCAACGCCCAGGGCAAGCTCAAGGAGGCCGTCACGTTCGACACCGGCACCACCGCGGGCCAGTCCAACGCCGACTTCGACGCGCTCAGCGCCGCCATCGACGACAACCAGGCGATCAACCAGCGCGCCTTCGACGGAGCCGTGGCCGTCACCGACGACGACCTCGACGCCGCCACGGCCGGGCTGGGTACAGCGGCCCTGGCGGCGGCGCTCGCCCTGACCGCGGTGGGAGTACGGCCCCGCCTGCGCGAGTTCGCATGAGCAGGAGCGCCGCTGCGGCCCACGTCGCGCAGGCCGTCGAGCCAGCCGCGCCCCGCCGGACGGCGCGCGAGCGGGGGCGGATCAGTACCCACCGCGCTCATCCACACGGCGTTCGCCGGCGGGGAGACCGACACCACGAAGCTCGCCATCCCGGTGGACAACGCGGAGAGTTCGGGTGGCGCGATCGCCGGGATCCTCAACGAGGCGCGTGCGGACGCGGTGTTCAAGGACCACGCCGCCTCGGACAAGGCCTACAACGACGCGGTGGTCAACGGGGCATCGTGGGCCCGGGGTGCGTTCGACACCGTGGTCTACCAGGCCACCGCGGTGGTCCCGGGCACGGGCGCGGCCGGGGACTTCGTCTTCGGCCAGATACTGCAGAGCATCGTGGACAGCACGCACCAGGACACCCTCGCGGCGGCGCAGGACGAGGCGGGCCAGAAGGCGGACGAGGGCCGCAACGCGAGCGGCATCAGCACGGCCCAGGCCGTTCGGGACGCGGCAGTCGGGAGCGGCCTGAGCATGGACCAGATCAATCAGCTCGCCACCCATGCCGGGCATCAGGCCGCCCAGGGCGGTGCGGTGGGTGCCGTGGCGAACAGCACCGTCAACGGGAAGGGGTGACGGGCATGCGGAGGTACCAGGCGGCGCTGCTCGCCGGGGGACTGGTGGTGGCGTTCACGGCGACCGGTGTCGTCGGCTACCTGGACTGGCGGGCGCACGAACCGCACGGAGACCGGAGCGGGGCGACGACCTTGTGCGGACTGCCCACCAGGCCCGGGTGTACTTGTCGATGAGCCGGTTCAGCGTGTCGGCCGACAGGTTGCGTTCCTTGGCGACCCGGTCGACCTGCTCCTTGGCGTAGGCCACCGAGATGTGCGGGTCGAGGCCGGAGCCGGAGGCGGTCAGCGCATCCGCCGGGACGCTCGCCGGGTCGACGCCGTCGAACTCGGCGACGGCCTTGCGGCGGTCGTCGACCGCCTTGAGCAGGTCGTCGCTGTTCGGGCCGAGGTTGCTGGCGCCGGAGCTGTCGCCGGCGTAGTTGTTGGCGGAGGGCCGGGGCTGGAACCACTTCGGGTCCGGCACCGGCTCCTCCTTGGGGTCGTCGGGGAGACCAACGGTTGTCCGAAACGTTTCCTGCCGGTGGCCCGTCTCGGCCGGAAAGGTCGTGGTCAACGCTTTCTGCGAGACCGGCGGCTGGGCAGGAACCGGCCATGCGCGGCTTCGGAGTGGGTGACGACGTAGACGTCGATGTCGTCGCCGGAGCCCTCGATGATCGCCTCGCCGGTGCCGTGGCGGAAGAGGTTCTTGAGGCGGCTACGGCGGGTGGCGCCGATGACGATCTGGGTGGCGTTGACCTGCCGGGCGAAGGCCAGCACCGCCTGTGCCGGGTCGTCTCCGTTCACCGCCTGCCAGCTGCCGCCGAGGCTCTCCACCAGGGCGCGCTGGTGGGCCAGCAGTTGCGGGGACGCGCCGGCCAGCCCGTCGTCGCGGGCGACGTGGACGGCCAGGAACTCGCCGCCGGCGCCGCGGGAGGCCGTGCGCTTGGCCCGCCTGATCAGCGTGTCGCCCTCGGGGCCGCCGGACAGCGCGACCAGGACCCGCTCGCGGGTTCCCCACGGCTGCTGGATGCCGTGGTCGTGGCGGTAGCGCAGCAGCGCCTCCTCGACCCGGTCGGCCGCCCACAGCAGGGCGATCTCCCGCAGCGCGGTCAGGTTGCCGGCCCGGAAGAAGCCCGTCAGCGCCGCGTCGATCCTCTCCGGCGGGTAGACGTTGCCGTGGACCATCCGCCTGCGCAGGGCCTCGGCGGACATGTCGACCAGCTCGATCTGGTCGGCACGGCGCACCACGTCGTCCGGAACGGTCTCGCGCTGCCGGACGCCGGTGATCTGCGCTACGACGTCGTTCAGCGACTCCAGGTGTTGGATGTTGACCGTGGAGATGACGTCGATCCCGGCCTCCAGCAGCTCCTCGACGTCCTGCCAGCGCTTCTCGTGCCGGCATCCCGGGACGTTGGTGTGCGCCAGCTCGTCGACCAGGGCCACCTGGGGGCGGCGGGCCAGCACGGCGTCCAGGTCCATCTCGGTGAAGGTGCAGCCCCGGTAGGTCATGGTCCGGCGGGCCACGGTCTCCAGGCCCTCGGCCATCCGGCGGGTCAGCAGGCGGCCGTAGTCCTCCATGAAGGCGACGACCACGTCCGTCCCTCGCGAGGCACGGCGCTGCCCCTCGGCGAGCATGTCGTACGTCTTGCCGACCCCGGGAGCGGCCCCGAGGTAGACCCGCAACCGGCCGCGAGGCACCACCGCCGTCCTTCCCAGCCGCCCGACGAAACCCGGTACGGCTCGACGGACTCCACCAGGGGTGGGCACCACGGGGGAGTGGGCCACCTCCATCTCCATGGTCGTCCCCGTACCCACAGAGCCGCACCGGGAGACCGGCTGAGGCGGTTGCGCCCTGTGTGCGCCGAGCGTGCTCCCGGTGAGGTGCGAATATGCCCTGCCACTCCCCCGCTAATGTCCCGATAAAATTACCGCAGGTGTGCCGGGAAGCCTGGTCGGCTCAGGGGATGCCGCTGGCCGCCGCTCTCTCGATTCCACTGGTCACCGACGACGGCAGCAAGCTGGCCGGACGCCCGCTCGTCCTGGTGCTCACCACCACCGCCGTCGTCGTCTTCACCCTCGTCGTCCAGGGCCTCACCCTCGCCGCCGTGGTCAACCGCTCCGGCCTCGCCCTCGAACCCGAACACACCGCCCGGGAGGAGGACGACGCCCGCGACGCCCTCAACCGCGCCGCCCTCGACCACGTCGACCACATCGCCACCCTGGAAGCGATGCCCGACACCGCCGTCGACCGCGTCCGCCGCGGCCTCACCGCCCGCCTCGACCGCACTGCCGAGACTCCGGACGGCACCACTGCCGACGCCGCCTACCGCCAGCTGCGCCACGAGGTCATCGCCGTCCAGAGCACCGAACTCCACCGCCTCTACGACGAACACCGCATCAGCGACATCACCCGCCGCCGCCTCCAGCTGAGCAGGACGAACTGGGCCCCGCCCGGCGACTCGTCGACCGGGCCAGCATCCGCTCCAGGGGGCCGTCCATCGTGCGGATCCGGGCACCTCTTGCGTTCAGCTCGGCCAGATACTCCGCTGTTTGCGTGTCGTCCAGAGCATCCGTCCGCATGATGGTCCGCATCACCAGACCGCGGCGCAGCGCCCGTTCATCGGCTTCCTTCGCGCCTTCGATGGCGGCGGCGGACAGCGGGCCGTTCGGCTGGACGGACAGCAGCTCGTGGTGGGCGAAGAAGGCCAGCTCGTCGATGCGGGCCCGAACGTGGTCGGCGCCCTCGACTCGCTCCACCTCGTCCGGCGCGGACTGTCGACGGCCTTTCCGCTGATCATCGAGAAGGACGTTGACCACGTGTCGCGACGCGATGACACGTTGGATCTCCGACTGGAGCGAGGCGAGTCTGGACTCGACAAGCCGTTCCGTGACCACGAACGGGTCCATCGCCGTGATGCCCTGGCCATCGGTCACGGTAACCATCCCGGACGCTTCGAGCCGCTCCAGGACCGCTCGCAGCTCGCCGACGCCCATCCCGACCGCCAGCGCGAGAGCCTCGACACCCAGGCCCGGCGAACACAGCGCGGATCGGTAGACGAGTTCCTCGTCCTCCGCGACCCCGAGGTGTGACAGCTCAGCCTCTGACACATGCCTCGTCCCCCATGGCGCTCGACACCAACCGGAACTTGTTCGTAACCGATTGTTATGTGACTGACGAGAGATCGTAACGCCGAACGGCGACATGACCTCCGTGAAGAGAGGACGGGCGGGCCGAGGTCGGGGCGTCGCTTCGAAAGAGGGCGCCGCGTCACTTCGCTTGCGACAGAGCACGTTGCGAAGGGCTGAGGCTGGTCCAGCGAAGGGCGATGGGGCCGCAAAGTGGCGGTGCGCGAGCGCGGAACGCGATCCCGCGCGGATGAAGGGGTGGGCGTTCGACAGGGTGGGGTGCTCAAACCCTGACGGGATCTTGACACTGGACCGCCAGCCCGGGCCGGCGGCCGGGAGCGTGCCGGTCACCCCCGTTCCTGGGGCCCCTTGTGCCCGGACGGGCGGTCGGCATGCTCATTCTCCGGCGCGTGGGCGACGGTCCTCTGGCGTTCTGACCGGGCGTTTCGTCCCTGAGTCTGGGGTCTGGGTTCCGCGCCAGCCGGGGGTGCTCTCGCCGGTGAGGCGGCGGGTCATGGGGTTGATCATCGCGACGTGGACCATGGCTTTGGACCCCTCCGGGGACGGGTACGCAGCGCGTGCCCGGCAGGGGGCATCGTGGCCGGCCGGAACCGCTGGTCGTCCAGGTCGCGGAACCGCGGGCTGAAGCGACGAGTGAATGGACGACGGGCTCGCGGAGTACCTCGCGCACTACGAGCGGGTCTGACCCGCGGCGTGCCCGGGTAGGCGTTCGGGCTTCGGGGCGGGCTACGGACGGTGGTGCCGTGGTGCCGTGAGGGCCACCAGGATGTCCCGCAGTTCGTCGAGCGCTGCCCGGCGGCCGTACGCGGTGGCGACCCCGGTCACATTGAGAACGACCTCGTCCACTCCCGCACGTTCGAACCCGGCCAGCTGGTCGGCGAGTTCCGCACCGCTCCCGTACAGGAAGCCGCCGCCCCGGACCAGTGCCGCCGCGGCGGCGGAGGGATCGCCCGGTTCTGCCGGGAGCGCGACGCCCGCGCGGCGGAGCATGGCGGTGTAGTGCGGGGCGCGCAGGTGGTGGCCGTTGCCCGCGAGGGCGAGGTCGGCGGCGCGGCGGCCGGGACGCTCCAGCGCGAGCGGGACGATCGCGGTGAGCCGGGGCGCGGGGCGTCCGGCCGCGGCGGCACCGGCCCGCAGGGCGGGCACGATCGTCCCGGCGAGGTAGGCCGCCGGGGTCATCCAGGTGACCGCCACGTCGGCGACGGCTCCGGCCAGTTCCGCCATGGCCGGGCGCAGCACACCGAGGCCGAGTTCGACCGGCGGGCCGGGGACCGGGGCGAGTTCGGCGTCGCAGGCGAAGTACTCGCCGTGCAGGTCGGCGCTGCCCCGGTGGAGGAGGTCCCGGACGATGGTCAGGTATTCGCGGGCGGCGGTCAGCGGGCTCGCGTACGGGGCGCCGAGCATGCGGCGCTGCAGGGCGCGGGAGCCGGGTCCGAAGCAGGCGGTGACGGGGTGACCGGTGGTGAGGGCGAGGGTGCGGGCCTGGAGGGCGGCGTCGAAGGGGTGCCGGGAGGGCATCAGGGCGACGCCGGTGCCGCAGGGCGTGCGGAAGCCGTGGGCCGCGGCGACGGCGAACATCTGGTACGGGTCGCCGCCGCTGCCCTGTCCCTGCCACAGGCGGTGCGCGGTGCTCCACTGGGTGAGGGCGGCGAAGGGCAGGATCTGATCGCCGCGCTGGGGGTCGAAGGGGACGAAGACGGAGTATTCGGTCATGGTGGCGGTCACCACTCCCCGGCCGGGGAGGACGGCAGCGCGGGGGAGGGCAGCAGCCAGGGCGCCGGGGTGCCGTAGCGGTGGCGCAGCAGGTGGGCGAGGAGGCCCGGCACGCCCGCGGCGAAGTCGTGCTTGTCTCCGAGAGTCAGGGCTCCCCGCTCGTCGAGTCCGGCGTGTGACCCGATCAGCGCGGTGCACAGGTCGGCCGCGCGGTCCGCGCCCGCGTCGAGCAGGAACTGGCCGTCCCCGGCCAGGCCCCAGAAGGCGCCGAGGGGGGCTCGGGCGGCGGAGTGCGCGACCGCGACGGCTGCGGCGCGGGCGGTGTCGGCGTGGCTCTGTTCGCCCGTGCGTCGGCCGAGTTCCAGGAGGAAGGCGCCGATTCCGGCCGGGCCGGCCCACCAGCCGTGGCGCCGGGGGCCTCCGTCCGGCCCTTCGGGCCACCAGGCGGCGAGGGCAGGGGCGTCGGACGGGTCGCCCGGCACCGCGCGGGTGAGCGCCGCGGCGACGAGTCCGTCGCCGACCCGGCGGGCGACGGCCGTCAGCTCCGGCTCCCCGAGGGCGTCGGCGGCTGTCAGCAGGAACCAGCCGATCCCGGCCGTGCCGACGGCGAAGCCGTGGTACGCGGTGGGTCCGCCGGTGCCACCCGGCCAGTGGAGGCCGCCGGAGCCGTCGGGCAGCGCGGTCTCGGCCAGGTGCAGGGCGCATTCCCGGGCGCGGTCGCGCAGGGCGGTCTCGCCGGTGGAGCGCCACAGGTGCAGCAGGGTGGCCCCGGTGCCCGCGACGCCGTGGGCGATGGTCGGGACGTGCCAGCGGGTGGGGAGTTGTTCGCTGAGGTCCAGCGCGTGCCGGAGGGTGATGGGGTCGTCGGTGGCGAGGGCGGCGTCGGCGGCGGCCCAGCAGGCCCCGGCGAAGCCGTTGTACAGACCGGGCAGCAGGCGGCGGCCGGGGGCGCCGAGATTGCGGTCCCACCAGCGGTCGACCTGGACCAGCGCGTCGTCCAGCGGGCCGGCGAGGGCCTCGGCCCGGTCCGGCGGCATCCGGGGCAGGGCGCGCCGGGCCTGGAGCAGGACGCCGGTGACCCCGGCCGCTCCGGCCTGGACGGAGCGCGGGTCGTAGCGGCCGTTGGAGCCGCGCGGTTCGGTCAGGGCCGCCTCCCGGGGCCGCAGGGCGTTCAGCACGGAGAGCAGGGCGTCGTGGACGAGCCGGTCCCCGTCGAGGCCGGGGGGCGCGCCGGAGGGCCCGGGGGCGTCGGCGGGGACTGCGCGAGCGCCGGTGCCGGCTGCCGGGCGCAGGCACCGTAGGGCGCGCTCCCAGCTCCACCGCCGTGCAGGATCGGCCGCGGTCAGCCCCCGGACCGCCGGGGCGAGCCGCCGCGCCGCCCGGGAGCGGCCGGCCAGCAGGTCCAGCGCGCTCGGCGCGCCCGTGGGCCGCTCGCCCGTGCCCGCGGCCCGGGGCCGCTGGAGGCCGAGCGATTCCAGGATGGCGCCGGCGGCGTAGCGGTCCATCGCCTCGTCGGCGAGGAGGACGGCCCGGGGGTCGGCGGTGAGCTTCTCCGGCGGCGCGTAGCCCTTGGTGGTGAGGCGGGCGATGGGTGTCCCGGTCTCGGCGGCGCCTTCCAGGTCGATCAGCCGGAGCCGGCCGTCGGGGGCGAGGAGGAAGTTGTCGGGCGTGACGTCGCCGATGACGACGCCGTGGCGATGGGCGGCCCGCAGGAGTTCGATCAGCTGTACGGCGAGCTCGACGACCGATTCCTCGGCGAGCGGTTCGGCGTCGTCCTCGGCCGGGAAGAGCAGTTCGCGCAGTGGGCGGCCGGGCAGTTCGCTCTCCACCAGGAAGAGGTTGTCGCCCAGTTCGAGGAGGTCGACGAGTTCGGGCACGGGGACGGCTCCGGCGAGGCGGGCCAGCATCGCGGCCTCGTGCCGCATCAGGTCGCGGGTGTCGGTGCCGTCGGGCTGCGGCTCGACCCAGGCCCGGCAGTGTTTGATCACCACCGGACGGCCGGTGCGGGTGTCCACCGCACGGTGGACGCCGCCCCGGTTGGTGTGGCGGATGGTGGCGGTCACCCGGTACCGGCCTCCGATCGTGGCCTCGTCGGTGCCGGTCGGCTGGTGGGCCATCGCCTCGTCCGTCGTGTCCGCCTGCTGGGCCTGCTGCACTTGCTGCGCCTGCTGGCCCGGTGCCTCCGCCGGCGGTGCGTCCTCGGGGCGGCGGGCCACCGGGTCGCGGGCCCATGCGGGCGGGGTGTACCAGCCCCGCCGCAGATCGGGTGTCAGGGAGCCGTCCGGCGCGAGGATCAGCTCCTGGCGCACCCCGTGGTCGTCGAGTCGGCTGTGGCCGGTGAACGCGCCGTACCGGTAGTGCACGAGCCCGCCCCGGTACTGCCGGTCGGAGAGGATGCGGGGGCCGCGCAGTCCGGCGAGCAGGCTGTGCAGCTCGTCCAGCAGCCGGGTGAACTGCTCGTCGGTGGCCGGGTAGACGGTGAGGAACTTGCCGCTCGCCGACGGGTCGTTCTGCCGCCCCAGTGACGCGCGCAGCAGTTCGGCCGTGCCGACGTACTTGAACGGGACGGACCGGGCGATCAGTGCGCCGCCCGTCCTGCGCAGGACCTCCTCGGCGTCAGCGGGCACCGCGGAGACGTGGATCTTCCAGCCCTGGGCCCGGGTGTGAGAGCGGGAGGGGCTGACCCGGCACCAGTAGTCGCCCGGCACGAGCTGCCAGCAGCCCGCCGGGTCGGTCGCCAGGAGGCCCCGCACCAGGTCGTCGTAGTCCATCTCAGCGGCTCCCGGCCCGGGTGAGCGGGCTGAACGCCAGCGGCAGGACGGACATCCCCCGCCCCATCATGCTGGGCCGCCACGTGGGGTGTTCGATCTCCAGGGAGAGATCGGGGAACCTCTCCAGCAGGGCTCGGATCGCCACCGCGCCCTCCAGCCGGGCCAGGGGCGTACCGAGGCAGTGGTGGATGCCGTGGCCGAAGGCGAGGTGTGCCCGGGGCGGGCGGTTGATGTCGAAGCGGTCCGGATCGGGGAACTGCTCCGGGTCCCGGCTGGCGGAGCCCAGCGCGACCAGGACTCTGGCGCCCCGGCCGGGGATGACGGTCTCCCCCACCCGGTAGGGCTCGGTGGTGAACCGGTTGGTCGCGAAGGTCAACGAGCCCTCCCAGCGCAGCACCTCGTCCACGGCCTGGTCGATCAGCGACCAGTCCGCGCGCAGGGCCGCGAGTTCGGCGGGGTGGCTCAGCAGCGCGTACACGCCGTTGGCGATCAGGTTGAGGGTGGTCTCGTGACCGGCGAGCAGGAGGAGGAAGGCGGTGGCCCTCAGCTCCTCGTGGCCGAGCCGGTCGTGGTCCTCGTCCATGGTGCGGATCAGCGCGCTCAGCAGGTCCTCGCCGGGCTGTCGGCGCTTGGTCTCGATCAGTTGGTCGAGGTAGGCGGTGATCTCCTCCAGCACCTGCCCCTCGCGGGCGGGGTCCTCGGGCGGGACGATGATGTCGGCGGTCCAGGCGCGGAAGGCCTCGCGGTCGAGGAACGGCACACCGAGGAGGTCGGTGATCACGCCGAGGGAGAGCGGCATGGCGAAGTCCTCGACGAGTTCGACCGATCCGGCGTGCTGGAAGCCGTCGATCAGCTCGGCGGCGGCGGCCTCGACGTGCGGGCGCAGCGACTCGATGCGCCGGGCCGAGAACTCTCGCGAGACCAGCCGGCGCAGCCGGGTGTGGTCCGGCGGGTCGGCGGTGAGCATGTTGGTTCCGATGACGTTCGGACCGAGCTGTCCGGTCGCCCGGTACCAGTTCTTGCTCAGGGTCGGGTCCTTGAGGGCGGCCAGCACCTCCTGGTAGCCGACGATCAGCCAGGTCACGCTGCCGTCGGGCAGCCGGACCCGGTGGACCGGCCCCTGGGCGCGCAGCTCCTCGAGGACCGCGTACGGGTCGGTGGCGAGGGTGCGGCGCCGGGGGCCCAGGTCGACGACGGGGTGCTGGTCGGTTCCGGTGGACATGCGGGTGGGGCCTTCCTTCTGGGCTGAGCCGGTCGGCTGGTCAGGGCGGCAGGTCATGGCGGCGGGTCAGGGCGTGGCGGTGGCCGGGGCCGGTCCTCAGACGTGGCGGCGCAGGACCCCGCGGTCGACCCGCCACAGGGCGAGGCCTTCGGGGGCGGGCGGAGCCTGCCGGGCGGGCGGGGCCGGGGACGCAGGCCCGTCGGGGGCTTCCCCCAGCAGGGCGGCGGCGGCACCGAGCGGGGTCCGCGCCGCGTGGGCGTCCTCCTGCCGACGGCGCAGCGAGGCCCTGGCCAGGGCCTCAGGGGCGGTGGCGGCGGCCCGGTACGCGGGGGCCCCGGCGGCCAGGCTGTCGGCGAGCCGGTCCGCGTCCGCTCCGGCCCTCCAGCAGAGGACGTGGACGGCCACGGCCCGCCCGGACGGGCTGCGACCGGTGAGGGAGGTGCGGCCCAGCACCGGGTGGCCGTGCCGCAGGGCCGCCGCCGGGGCGGTGCCCTCGGGGCCGAGCAGGGCGGTGAGGTGGTCGGTGGCGGCGGCGTCGCAGGTCAGGGAGAGGAGGACCAGTCCGTCCAGTTCGGGGGAGAGCGCGAGAGGGTGTCCGCCCCGCCGCCCCCGGTCCTCGGACGGTCCGTCGGCCGCGTCGGCCGCGTCGGCCGCGTCGGATTCGGCGTAGGCCTCGTAGGCCCCCTGGGCCGCCGGCGGCGACGGGCGGGCCGCCGCGTCGATCGCCGCCAGGATCCGGTCCGGGTCCAGCGATGGCCCGGTCAGGGCGAGGCCGGCCACGGCCCGCCGGTAGTGCCGGTCCGTGAAGGCGGCCGTGTCAGCCGGGGTGAGCCGGGCGAGCGCGTCCGCGTCGGCCCACCGGGTGGCGGCCAGGCCGTGGCCGGGGAGGGCGGCGTCGGCGACGGCGGGACCGAGGGCGAGCAGGGGGTTGGCGGCCGCCTGGCGGTGTTCCACCAGGACGGCCTGCCGCTCGGCCTCGAAGACGGTGTCGGCCAGGTCGGAGGTGCCCAGCAGGCCGGCGAGGCGGGCCGCGAGCGCAGCGGCGTCCTCGGGCAGGCTGACGGCGCTGAACCGGGTGGTGGTGTTGTCGGTGACTCCGCGCACCGGCGGCATCGAAGCCGGCCCCGGCGGCCCGGCGGCGATGCGGAGGTGCTCCGCCAGGTGTGCGGCGCCGAGGGCCGCCGGGCGGTCGTCGGCCGAGCCGGCGCGCACCAGCAGGACCGCGCCGGTGGTCCGTGCTCCCGGCCGTTCCAGCAGGCGGACGCGCAGTCCGCCGAGGTCCACCGAGGTCATGCCCATGTCCCACTCTCCAGGAAGTCCTCCGGTACCGCGCCGAGTGCCACCGTCGCCGGTGTCAGCCCTGCCGCCACGGACGGGAGCAGACCGTCGAGAGCCCGTTCCCCCACCGCCGCCGCGAGCGCGGTCAGTTCGGGCTCGCCGCGCAGTCGGCGGCGCCGTTCGTCCACGGCGCCGAACGGCTGGTCGACCTGGGACAGCAGGGCGGTGCGCAGCCGTGCGGAGGCGTCCCGCCGTTCGGCCTCCGGGACGGGTCCGGAGAGCACCGAGTGGACGGTCTCCCGCAGCAGGTGCAGCGCCTCGCGCGCGTGCTCGGGCGCGACCTGGGCCTGGACGGCGAGCGCCGCGGTGCCCCGGCCGTCCGGTCCGCCGAGCCGGAAGGCGCCGAGCCCGTAGGCCAGCGGGCGTTCGCCGCGCAGCGCGCGGGCGAGGCGTCCGCCGAGGCCGTGGCTGCCGAGGAGTTCCACGGCCAGCTCGAGCGCGCCGGGCGCGGGCGGGTCCACCGGCAGCGCGAGGGCGACCCGGACGACGGCGCCGGGCAGCGGGACCGTGCGCCGGCCGCCGTGCCAGTGCCGCGGTCGCGGCTGTCGCACGGCCCCTGGCGCGGGCGCGGGCGCGTCGTCGCCCGCGCTGCGGTGGGTCACGGCCCGGTCGCCGCAGTTGGCGGCGAGGTACGCCCGCACGTCCTGCGGTCCGATCGCGGCCAGGCTCTGCTCCGTCCCGAGCGCGGGCCGGTCGGGGGCGCCCGTGGCGGTGGCCTCCAGGAGGTCCAGCAGCCGGGTGTACGGGTCGTCGCGGTACGCGGTCGCCAGGCGCAGCTGGGCGGCGACGAGTTCGCGGAGGCGGTCGGCCCCGGGCGGCGCAGCCAGGGCGAATGCCGTCCCGACCTCCGCGAGGTCGTCGTCCACGCCGGACCAGAAGGCGAACGAGGAGCAGTGCGGGGCCAGTTGGTGGCGGGTGTGCCAGACCCTCGCGCGGGCCAGGGTGCCGGGACCGCCCGCCCGGGGGTCCATCAGGTGGCGTGCCGCGAGCGCCGCCAGGCCCGCGCGGTCCTGCGGGTCGTCGGCCGGGCCGTGCGGCAGGTCGACGATCACCGCTCGGCCCGTGTCGGGGGCGGCGCTCACGAGCGGTGCTCCGGGGCCGTGCCGGGCCCGGGGGCGAGGTCCTGGACCGTCAAGCGGCCCGGGTTCGCGGCCAGGGCGGCGAGCTGCCCCTTGGTGAGCCGTTCCCGGCGGCCGCCGAGGAGCCCGTCCAGTCCGGCGGCCAGTTCGTCCAGCAGGGCGAGCACGTCCGGTGTGGAGTCGTTGACCTCCACTTCCAGGCACGCGTACCGGCCCAGCGGGGCGACGCCGTCCTGCGGGGAGCGGAACTCCACCAGGTCGACGCTGTAGGCCAGCCAGGCCGGGATCTCCCGGAAGGCGCCGGTGCGCTTGTGCCGCACCTGGGTCAGCACGCCGACGGGGGCGAGGCGCCCTCGGGCCATGCCGTACCGGCGCAGGTGGCCGACGGGCAGTACGGCGGGGTCGTTCAGCAGGGCGCCGACCCGGGCGGGGTCGACCTTCTCGCTGACCTCCAGGCAGTCCCGGCGCCCGTCCCACAGGACGGTCTGCTTCAGGCGCAGCCAGGCGACCGAGGAGGCCCGGCCCGAGTTGACCACGCAGCCCAGGGAGTGCCCGGCGCGGGTCAGGCCGAAGTCGGCGTCGTCGGCGTACATGGTCGACTGGGTGACCGTCACCGGCGGTGAGCAGGAGGTCAGGTGGCGGTCGAAGAGGCCGTCCGTCAGGAGGTCCAGGGGCGCGGACCGTGCCTCGGCGGGGTCCAGGCGCCATTTGAACTCGTACTCGGTGCCGACGGACCGCCGGACGGCGGGCGGCACGCGAGTCACGGCGGCGGTGCCGCTGGTCGCCTCGGTCACTGGCTGTCTCCTCTGCCGGTCGTCGGGTCCTCGGGCGGTGCAGGCCGTCGGCTCATCGGTTGGTGTCGGCCGAGGTGAAGAGGGTGAAGACGTCGATGTCCCGGTCGGCGAGGCCGAGCACCGAGCGGCACACCTCGCGCATCACCGCCGCCGATTGCGGCGGCGGGCGGAAGTGCCCGGATTTGGTGTTCGCCACGACCATCTCCACCCGGTCGCGGCCGAGGAGGAGGACCTCTCCGGCCGCGCGGACCCGCAGCCGTTCCGGGACGAGCATCGGGTGGGCGACCGGCACGCCGTCCACGGTGGCGCGGTTGCGGCCGAAGGCGAGGTCGTGCAGTTCGAACGCCCGGTTCCAGACGCGGAGTTCGCCCTCGTCGGTGACGGCGAACATGAAGCAGGTCCGAGGGGCGAGGCGCTCGAAGGCCTGCCGCGCGCCGGTCACCGTCACGGTGTCCGCCATGACCCGTCCGGACACCGCCCGGTAACGGCTGTCGAAATGGGCCCGGCTGTATTCCACCACGGGCGGCGATTCGCTCACCAGGGTTCTCCAGGGAGTTTCCACGGAATTCGACGGCGCGCTCGCGGTATAGAGTTCCTGCACCAGGGTGCGCAATTCGTCGAGCCGGGATTCGAGGACCGGGTCGCCACGCCGTGACAACAGCATCGAGCGGACGGTGAGCAGTTCCTCGTAACGGACGAACACCACCGCTTGCGATCTGGCTCCGTAACGGTCGCCCATGGCCGCGGCCAGGTCCCGGTAACGGCGGAGGATGGCACCGCAGTCGAGGGGGGCGCTTCCGCCTGCCGCGCCGGTTCCGGGCCGTCGGCCGGCTTCGGTCCGTTCGCTGGTTCCGGCACTCATGGCGCTCGCTTTCGACACTCCGGGAGCTGGACGACGGTCGGGGCGGGGCCGCGACGACCCCGCCGTGACCGGGCCGGTCCTGACGAACCGGCCCGGTCACGGCGTCAGGAGCGGTCTCAGATGGTGGTGCGCATCGAGGTGCCGCCGTCGGGCCAGGTGGCGCCCGCCTGCGCCGCGGCGAGGCTCTCCTCGCCGTCCACGGTGGCGTCGATGGCCCGGAGGCTGTCGACGATGGCGTCCACGCGGAGGTTCTCGTTCTGCAGATCCTTGTCCATGCTCATTTCTCCGTTCAGAAGGGTGAGATGACGTACTGCGGTGTGTGGCCGAGATTCCGATTCCGATTCCCGGCCGCGACTAGATCGTGTCCTCGGGGCAGCTCCGAAAACAAGTCTCATGGTGTGTGACCAACTTCTCCGGGGCGTATTGAACCCGGTGGCGGTACGTGCCCGTTGAAACGAATAGAGAGGGGGGAACTCACCTGGTCCGGACGGCGGTTCCGGGGATCCCCCCGTCGTCCGCCGGATACCGGCCACGAATGAGGAGTGCGTCATGCTGCTCAGGCTCCTGCGCACCCGTGTGCGCCTGCACCTACGGCCGGTCGGACTCCTGCTGCTGCTCCAGCTCGTCCAGACCGCAGCGGCCGTGGCGCTGCCCCGGTTGAACGCCGCGATCGTCGACCAGGGCGTCGCCTCCGGCGGCACCGGCGCGATCCTGCGCTCCGGTGGGGCCATGCTCGGGCTGAGCGCCGTTCAGGTCGCCTGCACCGGCGGCGTCCTGCTGATCGGCAGCAGGGTCGCGGCCGCGATCGCGCACGACCTGCGGGCCTCGGTGTTCCGGCACGTGCGGTCGCTCGGCCCGCGGGAGGTCGCCCGCTTCGGCGCCGCCTCGCTCGTCACCAGGACCGTCGGCGACGTCCAGCAGGTCCAGGCCCTGGTGCTGCTGGTCCTGGTGGTCACCGTCGCCGCACCGCTGACCCTGGTGTGCGGGGTGGTCCTCGCGTACGGCCAGGACCCCGCGCTGACCGCGCTGCTGGTGCTGGTGGTCCCCGCGCTCGGAGTGCCGACGGCATTCGCGGTGCGGCGGATGCGCCCCCTTCTGCGCGGCGGCCGGACGGCGCTGGACGAGGCAGCACGGGTGCTGCGCGAGCAGATCGGCGGTCAGCGGGTGGTGCGCTCCTTCTCCCGCGAGGAGGACGAGGCACGCCGCTTCGCGGTCCACAACGGCGAGCTGCTGTCCCTGTCCCTGCGCACGGGTCGGCTGATGGCCCTGATGTCGCCGCTGTCGGGCCTGGTCCTGAACTGTGCCGGGGTGGCCGTGCTGTGGATCGGAGGCCACCGGATCACCGGGGGAGGGCTGAGCGCCGGCGCGTTGATCGCCTTCCTCGGCTACCTCTCCCAGGTGCTGAGCGCCGTCGCCCTCACCGCCTATCTGTTCGTGGCGCTGCCGAGGGCGGAGGTGAGCGCGGAACGGATCCTCGAAGTCCTGGACACCGCGGCCTCCGTCCCGCAGCCCCGGAAGCCGGTGCGCGCGCCCCTGCGCGGCGGACGCCTGGAGATCCGCGACGCGGGCTTCCGCCACCCCGACGCCGAGGACCCGGTGCTGACCGGGGTCGGCCTCACCGCCGCGCCCGGCGAGACGGTCGGCGTGGTCGGCCCCACCGGAAGCGGCAAGTCCACCCTGCTGAACCTGGTCCTGCGGCTGCACGACACCACCACCGGGACCGTCCGGATCGACGGCGTCGACATCCGCGACCTCGCCCCGGCCGCCCTCACCGGGACCGTCTCCGTCGTGCCCCAACGGCCCACGCTCTTCTCCGGCACGATCGCCGACAACCTGCGGCTCGGCCGCCCCGGCGCGACCGAGGACGAGCTGTGGCGGGCCCTGGAGACCGCACAGGCCCGCGCGTTCGTCGAGGACCTGGACGGCGCCCTGCTGGCGCCGGTCCGGCAGAGCGGCGCCAACCTGTCCGGCGGGCAGCGCCAGCGGCTGGCGATCGCCCGCGCCCTGGTCGCGGACCCCGCCGTCCTGCTCCTGGACGACCCGGCCTCCGCTCTGGACCAGGCCACCGCCGCCGCCCTGCTGGCCGCGCTGGCACGGGCGAACACGGCCCGCACCGTTCTGCTGACCGGCCGACGGGCCGACGCCGTTCGCGACGCCGACCGCATCGTGGTGCTGGAGGCCGGGCGGGTGGTGGGCACCGGCACGCACGCCCAGCTGCTCGCCGGCAATGCCACCTACCGGGCACTGGCGCGCAGTCGACCGTCCGTCGACGGCGACGCGCCGCCACCCGACGCCGCCGCCGACCGCACCGCGCCCGTCGGAGGCCGCGCATGACCGCCGTCCGGAGGCTGGCCGCCCTCTTCCACGAGGAGCGCCTGACCCTCGCCGCCGCGCTCGCCGTCTGCGCCACCGGGGCCGCCCTCGCGGTGTCGGGCCCGCTGCTGCTCGGCAGGGCGACGGACCTGCTCCTCGCCGACACCCCCGGCCCCTTCGACTTCACCGCCCTCGGCCGCCTCCTGCTGCTGGTCCTCGCCGTTCACGCCGCCGCCGCGCTGCTCAACCTGCTCGGCGTCCGGCTCGCGGTCCTGGCCGTCGAACGTGCCGTCGCCCGGCTGCGCGAACGGCTCCAGACCAAGATCGCCCGGCTCCCGTTCGGCTTCCTCGACGCCCAACCGCGCGGGGAGGTGCTCAGCCGGGCCACCAACGACCTCGACACCGTCGCCCAGACCGCGCACCAGGTCGTCGGACAGACCGTCAACTCGCTGGTGACCATCACCGGCGTCCTCGTGATGACGTGCCTGCTCTCCCCCGAACTGACCCTGCTCACCCTCGCCCTCGTCCCGGTCACGGCCCTCGCCACCCGGGCGATCACCCGACGGGCGCGGCGGCGCTTCACCGCCCAGGCGACGGCGGCCGGGGCTCTCACCGCCCACGTCGAGGAGATGTACACCGGCCACGCCGAACTCCGGGCCTTCGGCCGGGGACAGTCCGCCACCCGGGACTTCGACCGCCACAACGCCGATCTGCGCGACGCCGCCGCCGGTGCCCAGCTGCTCGCCGGTTCCGTCGAACCGGTGACGGTGTTCCTCGGCGGCCTCGGCTACGTCCTGGTCGCCGTGGTCGGCGGCCTGAGGATCGCCTCCGGGAGCATGACCGTCGGCGAGGTGCAGGCGTTCGTCCAGTACGTCCGCCAGTTCAACCAGCCGATGGCCCAGCTCGCGGGGCTCACCGCCCTGGTCCAGGCCGGAATCGCGGCCGGGACGCGGATCGTCGACCTCCTCGACACCGAGGAGCAGCCGCCCGACCCGCCCCGGCCCGAACGGCCCGCCGCGTCGCGCGGCGCCGTCGCGTTCGAGCGGGTCTGCTTCTCCTACGCCCCGGACCGCCCGCTGATCGAGGAGCTGTCGCTGGAGGTGCGGCCCGGGCGGACGGTGGCCGTGGTCGGCCCCACCGGCGCCGGGAAGAGCACCCTGGCGGACCTGCTGCTGCGCTTCCACGAGCCGAGCGCGGGCCGCATCCTCCTGGACGGCGTGGACACCGCGGCGATGACCCGCGCAGACCTGCGCTCCCGGGTCGGCCTGGTGCTCCAGGACCCGTGGCTGTTCCACGGCACGATCGAGGAGAACATCGCCTACGGTCGCCCCGGCGCCAGCCCGGCCCAGGTGGAGGCGGCGGCCCGTACCGCCCGAGCCGACCACTTCGTGCGCACCCTGCCCCTCGGCTACCGGACGGTGATCGGCGGGGACGACGGGGAGCCGGGCCTCAGCGCCGGTGAACGGCAGCTGATCACCATCGCCCGCGCCTTCCTCGCCGACCCGGCCGTCCTCGTGCTGGACGAGGCCACCAGCGCGCTGGACGCCCGGACCGAGGAACTCGTCCGCGAGGCCCTGACGGCACTGCGGAGCGGGCGGACCACCTTCGTGATCGCCCACCGCCTCGGCTCCGTCCGTGACGCCGACACCATCCTCGTCCTGCGGAACGGGAGCATCGCGGAACAGGGCACCCATGAGGAACTCCTCGCCGTCGACGGCGCCTACGCCCGTCTCCACCTCGCCCACCCGTCGCCGTGACCGGCCCGGCCCGCCGCTCTCGCCGGTCAGTACCTCGGAGAAGCCCTCGACGGCGAATTTCGCGCTGCAGCCGGCGGGGCGGGCGCTCGGGGCCGGCCGCGGAGAGCGGCCGGAGGTGGGGAGATGCTGTGGCGCCCGGGGGAGGCCGGGCGCCACGGGGGTCAGCCGGTGACCGGCAGGAAGCTCCAGTGGAGCTTGGGTGCGGTGGACGCGGGGCTGCTGATCGTCGCCACGTCGGAGGACGCGCTCCGGGTGAGGTTCAGCTGCTCCACGGGGGTGGTGTGGTTGGTCAGGAGGGTCCCGTTCGAGCCGTCGGGTGTCGCGCACCACAGGTAGCCGTCGTCGTTGGGGCGGAAGCCGCCCATGGTGACGGCGCTGCCGTCCAGCGGCTGCCCCGGATGGGCCGCCGTCGAGTTGACGTACTGCCCCTGGTTGACCAGGTAGAAGCAGGCGTCCGAGCCGATCCGACCCGCGGAGACCGTACCGAACCGCTGGTTGCCGTTGTGCCCGTTCGGGGCGAAGAACAGCGGGTGGGGCGCGGTCTCCAGATCGTCCACCGTGAGCGCCGAGGGCTGGGACCCGTTGTCCCCCGAGACGATCTCGTTGAGGCCCGCGGCCTCGCGGGGGTCCTGGAGGAACCAGCGCTGGGCGGCCGAGCCGTCGTAGTCGCGGCCGGCCAGCGCCTGGCCGCTGCCGACGTCGGTGAGGAACTGCCGGGTGACGTAGTTCTGCAGGGTCCAGGTGCCGTCGAGCTGGTCGACCGGCGCCCAGAGCTGGTCCAGTGCCGCGTTCGGCCACAGCACCGTCCGCGCGTTTCGGGCGCCGCCCTCCTGCCCCAGGTAGCGGCCGCTGAAGGGAACGTTCGCGTGGAACAGGCGGTAGTAGCCGGGGTACTCGGGGTCGGGCGTCAGGCTGAACACCTGCGACGGGAGGTTCGCCTGGTCGATCGGCTGATCGGCGACCACGTGGCTGGTGCCGGAGGGGCCGGCCACGTTGGTGGTGGCGGCGCTGCGCACCACGACCTGGGCGGGCACGGCCTGCGCGGCCTGCTGCTGCGCCGGCGCCTGCTGGGCGGGCAGGTTGGCGAGGGTGAAGACGACGGGGTAGTGGTCCGAGGTGGTCAGGTTGACCCGCACGGCTCCGGTGACGCTGGGCTGCGCCTGGACCGTGGGAACGACCGCGTAGTCGATGGTCGAGGGAGCCGCGGTGGTGGTGACCAGCGGCGTCGGGCGCGTGGGCAGTTGCTGGGAGTGGATGGTGAAGTCCGGGGCGATCGCGGCCTGCAGGCTGTCCACGGCGCGGTTGTAGTCGCCCATTGCGATCCAGGGCAGGTCGGTGCCCCTCAACTGCTCCCGGATGTTGTGCAGGAGCTGGGGGTCGTCGCTGCCGCTGCCCGAGGATCCGTGCACCGAGAAGTAGACGACGCCGCCGACGTTGATGCCGAGCGCGGGCCGGGAGTCCGTGCCGTCGGTGATCCTGCCCTCCCGGGTGGTGTACACGCCGTTGCGGTCGACCCGGGTGCGGCTGAAGACGGCCATGTTCACCCGCCCGACCGTTCCCGGCCTGGGGCTGGTGTCCGTGTGCAGCCAGTACAGGAACCCCGTGGGCCGGGCGGCGCTGCCGATCCGGTATTCCTGGACCGGAACGGTGAATCCACCGTTGTCGAACCACTGGGTGTTGGCGGTCGCGATGTCCCCCAGGAACGTGGCGCCGCGGGGCGGAGCGCCGGCCTCCTGCAGGGCGATGACGTCGGCTCCGGCCTGCCCGAAGCCGTTCCCGTACAGCTGCGGCAGGTCGTTGGCGTACTTGTTGCCGTTGGCGTCGGGGGTGTCGGCGCCCTGCATGTTCCAGGTGGCGACCTTGCGCGTGTTGTCGTCGCGCGGTTCGAGTCCGCCGGTGCTCGCCAGGAACAGCGACGGCCGCTTGCCCGTGTCGAGGGGCACGACACCCTTGTTCGTGTAGTCGAGGGTCTCCCGGCCGCCCCAGTCCGGGATCGCCTGGCCGTCCTGGCTCAGCGGCTGGAACCGGTCGGGGGCGCCGGTGGCGGAGCCGAACTGGAAGGCCGTGCCGGACTGCGTGCCGTAGGGCGCGTAGGGCTCGTACGCCCCGCCCGGTGTGGTCTGCTTGACCATCGTGTTGTCGTGGAAGACGTTCTGCGGGCCCGAGGAACCGGACCACTTGACCGCCTTGGGGCCGGCCGCCCACCAGATCGGGTACCAGGTGCCTTCGTCGACCTCGCCGCCCTCGCCACCGCAGTTGGTCTGGCAGCTGCCCGAGCGGTGCTCGTACGGGACCCTCAGTTTGTTCTGCTCGAAGAGGTTGTCGTGTTCCCAGCCGCCGTGCAGGTTCAGGTCCGAGTCGAGGTCGTTGCGGAAGGCGACGTTGCCGCTGGCCGACCACTGGAAGGTGAAGTGGCGCAGGTTGCGGCTGAGGTTGTAGGCGTACAGCGAGTCCCAGACGCGGCTGCCGCGCAGGTAGCCGTTGCCGCCCTTGCCCTTGTTCCAGGCACCGTCGAAGCTGTTGCGCTCGATCTGGAGGTTACGGGCGTCCTCGGTGACGATCGGGTGCGAGCCGGTCATCTCGGCCTTCAGACCGCGTACCCAGTCGTTGGCGGCCCACTTGAGGACGATGCCGTGCATCGCGTACTCGGGGGCCATGTTGCCGTAGTTGTGCACGGCTTGGTCGGGGGTCAGCTGGTAGGTGCCGCCGCCGAGCTCGGGCAGGCCGTTCATGTCCTGGGTGAAGGCGAAGTCCTCGAAGCCGACGCCCTGGACGACCTTGAGCGGGGTGACCTTGCTGGCGTACGGCTTGTCGCCGAGGGCGGGGGAGCCGTCGGAGGTGGAGTCGACGGGCAGGTCCCACTCCAGCGGGCGGTCCAGAGTGACGGTCTTGGCCGCCGCGTCCAGGGAGTTGACCCGGAACATCTGCTGGCGCATGTGCAGGTTGTCCATCTGGCTGCGGTCGGACACGCCCTGCTGCTCGTAGAACTTGACGCTGTTGGCCGCTCCGACCCAGACGTAGCCGCCCGGGGAGAACTTCTTCATGTCCGCCTTGGCGTCCAGCTGCACGGTGCTCTGGCCCTGGCGGGCCGCGTAGCCGGGGTCGGCGGCCGGGGCGGCGACCTTGATGCCGGAGGCCCAGTGCTGGTTGACGCTGCCTTCGAAGATGTCCTTGCGGTTGGTGGGGGCGGCCGCCCAGTCGTCCTGGTAGCGGTCGGCGATGTCGCGGGTCTGCACCCGGAACAGGCCGCGGCCGGGCCAGATCCAGCCGCCGGTGCCGACGTCGCTGCCGCTGCCGGCCTTCATGCTGTCCTGGTCCCAGCGGCCGTTGACCAGGGTGTCGTAGCGGGTGTTGACGTCCGGCCGGAACACCAGCCGGGTGCCGCCGTCGCCGGAGCCCTGCCCGCGCAGGACCAGGTAGTCGGCGTCGACGTAGATCTGCCGGGACACGTCGATCCGCCCGGCCGGCAGGGAGATGAGCGAGAGCCGGTTGAAGTTGGCGTTCGGCGAGCAGTTGGCCTTGACCTCGTCGATGGCCTTCTGCAGCCCGGCGGTGTCGTCAGCACCGTCGTTCGCGCGCACGCCGTATCGGGCGGCGAGCACGTCCGGGGTGATGCGGCAACCGGGATCGTCGGTCAGGTCACCGTCACTGGGCAGCTGCTGGCCGCCCCGGAAGCCCACGCGGGACCAGTCCGGCATCCCGGGTGGCGGCGACGTGCGGTTGGCGAAGCTCAGGTCCGGGCCGTCGGCCCCGGGGCCGGCCGTCACCGCGGTGGCGGGGGCTGCCGCTTCGAGGACGGGCGCAGCCGAGGCGAGCGCGGGGACGGTGAGGGAGAGCAGCAGGCCGGACAACAGCGCGGCCGCTGGTCGAAGACGTTTGATGGGAGTTCCTTCCGTGTCATCGGATGGTTCCGGGGGCGGGTTCCGGGGGCAGTGGCGAGCGGGGCGGATCCGTCAGGCACCGCTCCCGGACCGGGCTCTGCTGCTATGGGCACCAGAACTGGAGGGAGGAGATCCGGTCGTTGACGTAGTACTTGGAGCTTCCGGTGCCGTAGTCGGCCGTCGCACCCCAGTGCCACGTCTCGGTGTAGTCCAGGTCGGAGGGGTGGAGCTCGCCGTACGGGTCGTCCATGAACTTGACCGAGCACTGCGAGTTGTTGATCCAGGACGACACCTGGTTGTCGGCGATCTCCCCGTTCAGGAAGTGGACCTGCGTGAGGCGCACGATCGCCGCGTTGCCGCCGGCCGGGGGAGGCGTGACGATCGCCTTCGAACCCGTCCCGCCCTCGTGCTGGTAGAGGCAGAGCGCCCACGCGGGGCAGCCGTCGTAGGGCGGGTTCGCCGCGGACGCCGGAGCCGCCGTGGCGATCAGCGCCGCGCCGGCGAGGGCGGTCGCGACGGCGGCGGACTTCAGCCGGAGGGATGTGCGGGCCATGGTGGAACTCGCTTTCGGGGGTCGGTCTGTAGAGCCGATACAGGCTGGGTGACATTGCTTACGCGCGGCCATCGAGCGGTACGTTCGGGCAGGGGGGGCACGACGCATCGAGCGGAACCGCTGGCCAACCGTGCTTCACCGCCGCGCGTCGGCACATCAGTCATCTGACTGCGAGAGCCGACTGGTTGATCGCGTCGGTGGCACGTCGGGCGGTGAGCCACGGCCGGGGGGTGAGCGGGCCTGGTTCGGGCTTGACGGAGCGGAAGTACCGTCAAATAACCGATGTCGAACGGTGGTGCGGAACCGACGACGGAGAACGCACGCCCGCCCCGAAGGGACGCACCGTGTCCGTACCTCCCGCGCCACCGGCCCGGGGACGGCCGGGGACGACCGGACCCGTGCGGCTCGGCCGGCGCCGCTCTTCGTAGGATGGGTGTAGCTCCTCCGGGAGGAACCCGTACCGGAGGAGCCATGCCGCAGCGCGCGAAACACCAGCTGCTCGGGCGCGCCCGGGAGTTGGACGTGCTGGCCAGTCTGCTGCGCGAGGTGGGCGACGGGCGCAGCCGGGTGTTGGTGCTGCGGGGTGAGGCCGGCGTCGGCAAGTCGGCGCTGCTCGACCATCTGGCCGGTCAGGCGGGGCAGTGGCAGGTCGTGCGTGCGGCCGGCGTTGAGGCCGAGGCCGAGTTCGCGTACTCGGCTCTGCAACAGCTGTGCGCCCCGCTGTTGTCGCACCTCGACCGGCTGCCGGAGGTACAGCAGGACGCGCTGCGGGTCGCGTTCGGCCTGAGCGCGGGGAACCCGCCCGAGATGCTGCTGGTCGGGATGGCGGTCCTCGGCCTGTTCGCCGAGGCGGCGGCCCGGTCTCCGCTGGTGTGCCTGGTCGACGACGCGCAGTGGCTGGACCTGATGTCCCGGCGGATCCTGGCGTTCGTCGGTCGCCGGCTGGACGCGGAATCGGTGGCGTTGGTGTTCGCCGAGCGGATCACTGACGGGAAGGCAGAGGACGAGGGCCTTTCCGGTCTGCCGGACCTTCCTCTGGGCGGGCTGGCCGACGCCGACGCCCGGGCGCTGCTGGACGGCGTGCTGCCGGGGCCGGTGGACGCCCGGGTGCGGGACCGGATCGTCGCCGAGACCAGCGGGAATCCGCTCGCCCTGCTGGAGTTGACCCGGGGCCTGTCGCCGGCGGAGTTGGCGTTCGGCTTCGGCGGGCCCGGCGCCGGCCCGTTGGCGACCCGACTCGAGGACGGCTTCCGTCGGCGCGTGGACGCGCTGCCGGGCGACACCCGCGCCCTGCTGCTGGTCGCGGCGGTCGAACCGGTCGGCGACGGGCCGCTGTTGTGGCAGGCTCTGCGCCTGCTGGGAGTCGGTCCGGAGGCAGCGGCGGCAGCCGAGGCCGCGGACCTGATCACGCTGGGAGCCTCGGTGCGGTTCCGGCACCCGCTGGTGCGCTCCGCCGTCTGGCGGGGCGCGGAGCCCGCCGAGCTGCGGGAGGCGCACCGCGCCCTGGCCGAGGCCACCGACACCGAGCGCGACCCCGACCGGCGGGCCTGGCACCGGGCCCATGCCGCGGTCGGGCCGGACGAGCAGGTCGCCACCGCACTGGAGGGCTCCGCCGATCGGGCCCTGGCGCGCGGTGGCCGGGCGGCCGCCGCCTCCTTCCTGGAACGGGCCGCCGCGCTCACCCCCGACCGGAAGGAGCGGGCGCGGCGCGCACTGGCGGCCGCAGCGGCCAACGTCGCCGCCGGCCTGCCGACCGGGGTGCCCGACCTGCTCGCCGCCGCGGAGCTGGGGCCGCTGGACCGGTTGCAGCAGGCCCATGCAGGCCGGCTGCGGGCCAAGGCGTCGTCCATGACCGACTCGGGGAAGGGCGCGGTGCAGCCGCTGCTCGACGCGGCGTGCCAGTTCAGGGACCTCGACCCGGCTGTCGCGCGGGAGACCTGCCTCGCGGCGTTCGACGCGGCCATCTGGGCCTGGCCGCACGACGAAGGCGGAATACGGCGAGCGGCCGAGGTCGCTCGTGGCCTGACACCCGGCGACGAGCCGGCCGGAATCTTCCTCCGTGCCCTGGTCGCATGGACCACACACGGGCAGGCCGCCGCCTTCCCGCTACTGGCGCGGGCGCTGCGCTCCCTCACCGACGAGGAGGAGCCGTCCGTCCTGTGGGCGGCCACGAACGCCGCCGCGGAGCTGGGCGATCTCCAGGCATGGCTGGACGTCACCGATCGGGCGGTCCGTTTCGCCCGGACGACGGGCACGCTGTCGGTCCTCTCGACGGCGTTGCCCTACCGGGCGGGCGCGCTGGGCCATGCGGGGCGTCTCTCCGAAGCCGAAGACCTGCTGGCCGAGGCCGCAGCCATGGAGACGGCCACCGGCGTGGCGATGCGCACGGCCACGGCGGCCTTGATCGGCGCGTACCGGGGACGGGAGCGAGAGGCCCTGGAACTGCTGGAGGCCATGGAACGGGACGGCGAGCAGCGTGGCCTGGGCCGGCTGATCCGCGTAGCCGCGTGCGAGAGGGCCGTGCTCCACAACGGCCTGGGCAACTATCCGCTCGCCATGGAAGCGGCGCTGCGCGGGGGAGGGCACAAGGACCTCGTGGTGCACTTCTGGACGTGCAGCGAGCTGGTCGAGGCCGCGACCAGGGCCGGCGAGCCGGCCGTGGCGGCCGAGGCGCGCGAGCGGCTCGCCGACTGGAGCCGGGCCGGCACGCCCTGGGCCCTGGGCGCGCATGCGGTCGCCGACGCCCTGACCGGAGCACCCGAGCGGGCCGAAGACCGCTACCGCGAGGCCGTCGACCACTTCGGCCGCGGCGGGCTCGGCGTGTTCGAGACCCGGGCCCGACTGCTGTACGGGGAGTGGCTGCGCCGCCGGAACCGGCGCGCGCAGGCCCGTACCGAGCTGCGGGCGGCGTACGAGGCGGCCGCGCGCATGGGCATGGAGGCGTTCGCCGAGCGGGCCCGGCGTGAGCTGCTCGCCACCGGTGAGACGGTGCGCAAGCGGACCGTCGGCGCGCCGGTCCTGACCCCGCAGGAGGCGCAGATCGCCCGCCTCGCGGCCGCAGGGCACCCGAACGTGGAGATCGGCGCACATTTGTTCCTCAGCCCTCGTACGGTCGAGTGGCACCTGCGCAAGGTCTTCGCCAAGCTGGGGATCTCCTCCCGTCGAGAGATCGACGGCGCCTTGTCGGAGCGGTGACCGCCATGCGGTGATCGCCGATGCCCACGGGTCTTTTGGCAGCCGAACACACGACGGCCCCCATCGCAGGCCGCCCGAGCCTACGGCTCCAGTTCCAGCCCCAGCAACGGCAAGGACTCAGACAACGGCGGAACATCAACGGCGGCGACGGTGATCCGCGTGGCCGGTGCTCCCAGCCAGCTGTCGCGGGAGGGGCATGACCCAAAAGGCAGCCGACGTCAGATGACTGAGGTGCCGCTGCAGCGCCCAGGGGCACAGTGGACGGGAAAGCCCGGCCGCCCGGTGGCAGGACCTTCCGCGGGGGCGGGCAGGGCATCTGGAAAGCCGTGGCCAGGGGTGGCCGAGGCCCTCCCGGCGCGAGCACAACGACAAGGCAACCCGCTTCCGGAAACCGCAGGCAGCCCTCGACTGGCGAGGGAATGCAAGCACCCCCGACTGACAGGAGAATCCGCCCAATGCCCAGGACGGACGTCCGCTTCGACAGCGCCGGCATCGGAGTCGCCGCACACCTGTACATCCCCGACAACGCTGCCCAGGGTCCGCTCCCTGCGCTGGTGGTCGGTCACCCTGGAACAGGAGTGAAGGAGCAGACCTCCGGCACTTACGCGCGACAGCTTGCGGAGCGTGGATTCGTCACCCTCGCCTTCGACGCGGCCTACCAGGGCGAGTCCGGCGGCCTTCCGCGAGGGCTGGAGGACCCGGCCCAGCGGGTGGAGGACTTCAAGGCCGCGGTGTCGTACCTGCTCACCCGTGAGGAGGTCGATGCAGAGCGGATCGGACTGCTCGGTATCTGTGCCTCGGGCGGGTATTCACTGGCTGCCGCGAGCGGTGACAGTCGGGTGCGGGCGGTGGCCACAGTGAGCACCGCCGACCCCTCACGCCAGTTCCGGTTGGGGGCCGACGGCAGCCAGGACCCGGCTGTATTCCGGACTCTGCTGGTGGAAGCCGCCCGGGCCCGTACCGCTGCTGCCCGCGGGGAGGAGCCCGGCGTGATGACGATGTTCCCGCAGACCGCCGAGCAAGCACGCGCCCTGGGCGGTGAGCACGGGGTCGAGGGGTTCGAGTACTACTGCACCACGCGTGGCGCGCACGAGCGGTCCGCCAAATTCCTGGCCTGGGAGAGCGTCGACCGGCTTGCCGGCTACGACCCGTTCTTCGCCATCCCGCTGATCGGCCCCCGCCCAATCCTCCAGATCATCGGGGAGCGAGCAGTCACCGCCTGGATGGCCATCGAGGCACACCAGCGTGCCACGGGCCTCAAGGAGATCCACTGGATCAGCGGAGCCAGCCACGTCGACCTCTACGACAAGGCCGAGTACATCGACCCCGCTGTCGGCAAACTCACCGCGTACTTCGCTCGCCATCTGGCCGGCGTCACCGACTGACGGTTTCCCCACGTGGGTGACTCGTCACAGCGCGATCAGTCGCCCCGGCCGGCTGCTCATCGCTGCGGCGTTGCGGCGCGAGCAGGCCACGCGCGGCGTCGGCGACAACGGCGATCACAGCCGCGGGACGCGCCGCGACACCGACGCCGACGACCACTTGCGCGCCGGCTGCTGCCGTGCGCGGCTCGCCGAGCGGCCGGCCTGACATGCCCGCAGGCGGCGGTCAGCGCTGGTTGAGCCAGCCGCAGACGAAGTAGTTCTGGTTCGCGTCCCGCTCGACGATCCACTGGTAGTTGACGTCGCCCGCCGGGCGCCCGGTGTTCGGGTCCTGTTGGGTGACCGTCGCCTCGACGCTGAGCTGGTCCGTCCCGACGGGTATGTCGTACGGCTGGAGCTGCCAGCGCGCGACGTAGTAGCCGTTGAGCGCGAACCCGAGCAGCGTCGAGCGCAGCCGGGGGCAGGTCCCGCTGCGCAGGGCCGTCATGTCGTGGTTGGCCAGGCCGTTCATGTACACCTGGAAGACCCGGTCGACGGCCGCACGGTCGAGCGTCGGGACGGCGGGCTTCGGCGTGTAGGTCGGCGTGCGCACCGGGGTCGGGGTCGGCGTCCGAGTCGGCGCGGGCGCGGTGCTGGAGCTGGTGCCGGCACTGCTGACGGTCGTGGTGGGCGCACTGGTGGCCGCAGTCCTCCCGGCGTCGGATGCCGCTTCCGGCCACAGCTTCCACGTCGCAACGGCGACGGCAGCCGCCAGGACAACTGCGAGGAGCGCGCGGCGGGTTCGCGTGTGCCGTTCCACCGGTGGCGCCAGGCGCATGGTGCCCGGCGTCGGGTGCGAGGCGGCGGGCGGCGCCCAGTCCCGTGGGAGGCGCTTGGTGTCGAGGGCGCGTCCGGAGAGCAGCTCGTGGGCGGCCTCGGCCGTCAGGCGGTCCGCGGGCGCCTTGCGGAGCAGGCCCGTCAGGAGCGGTGCGAGCGCCCCGGCGTGGGCGGCCGGTTTCGGCTCCTCCGTGACGATGGCCAGGAACACGGCCCCGGCGCCCGCACCGGCGAACGGCGGACGGCCCTCCAGGGCGGTGTAGAGCGTCGCGCCCAGGGCCCACAGGTCGGACTCGGCCGTCGCCGGGAGCCCACGGACCTGCTCGGGGGCCATGTAGGCCGGCGTGCCGAGGAGCGCGCCCGAGCGGGTCAGCGTCAGGTCGCCCTCGACGGCGGCGATCCCGAAGTCGGTCAGGACGACGCGCTCGCCCTCCAGCAGCACGTTGGAGGGCTTGATGTCCCGGTGGGTGATGCCCGCCGCATGAGCGGCCCGCAGTGCCTCCAGGACCTGCAGACCGATGCGCGCGACCCGCTCGGGCGGCAGCGAGCCCTCCTCCTGGAGGAGGTCGTCCAGCGAGCGCCCGCGGACCAGTTCCATGACGATCCACGGCAGCCCGTCCTCCCCCGCCACCCGGTCGTGGACGGTGATGACCCCGGGGTGCTTGAGCCTCGCGGCGGCACGGGCCTCGCGGTCCAGCCGCCCGATCCACGACTCCCGCTCGGCGGGCTCCATGCCCTCGGGCAGCCGCAGTTCCTTGACGGCCACCTCCCGGTCCAGTTGCTCGTCGTGGGCCCGCCAGACCGTCCCCATGCCGCCCCGGCCGAGCACGTCGCGCAGCCGGTACCGCCCGGCCAGCAGGCGCCCGAAGTTGTCAGTCACGACACGGAACCTAACGCATCACCGGCGGCCGTCGAACGGAAACGAACGATCAGGGGCCGGAGTCGGTCAGCAGGGAGTGAGGAGGCAGAACTCGTACTCCTGCGGGTCGGCGAGCACGGTCCAGGAGATCGCGGACCGGCCGGCGCTCCCTGACGGGTCCCTCTCCACCTGGCGGGGCCGGTGAGCGGGCGGGGGGGGGGGGGGGAAGGGACGAGCCCGACCCCCCCCCCGCCGCCGTTGTCGCGGCTGCGGGAGGCGTCGACCCGGTAGAAGCGGTCGAAGACCCGCTGGGCCTGCTCCTCGGTGAGGCCCGGCCCGGCGTC
>NZ_JBVHYH010000067.1:0-51765 GCF_055569135.1 Kitasatospora sp. NPDC029367 | reverse complement strand
AGCCCCCGGAGCGCCCACCCCCGGAACCGCCCCCGGACCAACCCACCCTCCCGAAAGCCCACCCCCACACCCCAGCCCCGCGCAGCGGCCCCCACCGCATTAGCCCCCCGCCCCCCGCAAAGCCCTCTCCAGATCCCGCAAAGCCACCCCCACCAACCGAGTCCCCGCCCGCACCACATCCCCCTGCACCCCCGCCCCCACCGCACCCCCCACCGAACCCCTCTCCGCACCCCCCACCGCACCCCCCGCCGACCCCCCGCCCAACCCCTCCTCCAACCGCACCTGCGCCTCCCGCACCCCCGAGAACTCCACCGCCCGCCCCGTCAACAACGCCCCCGCCGCCAACGCCGTCGCCAACCGCAACTCCTCCGCGTACTCCGCCGCCCCCGGCACGGGCTCCGCATCGGCCCCCGGCAAATGCGCCTCCAACAACACCGCCGCCCTCCCCAAGTGCCCCACCGCCGCCCGCGCCCGCTCGATCTGACGCCGACTCACCCCATCAAGCCCCGACTCATGCCGCCCCGGCTCCGCATCGGCCCGCTGCATCGCCTGCAACAGCTCCGACCGCGCCTCCCGCGAGTCCAGCAGCGCCGCCCGCACCGCCCGCCGCCTCGGCGCCGCCGGATCCTCGTAGCAGGCGACCACCTCCGCCGCGTACCGCCCGGCCGCCGCCAGCCATTCGGCGAGCCGCTCCCCGAGCCGCGCGGTCTGCCAGGTCGGGAACAGCGCGTACGTCAGCAGCGCCAGCGACCCCCCGAGCAGCGTCAGCCCGACCCGCTCGAAGGCCGTGACCAGCGGATCCCCGGCCTGCAGCCCGAGCAGGAACACCACGTACGAGGAGATCCCGACGGTGGTCAGCGCGTACCCCGTCCGGAACGCCAGATAGGCCCCACCGATGCACAGCACCGCCAGCGAAGCCAGCACCCACTCCCCCGGATGGGCCAACTGCACCACCAGCGTCGAGACGGCCACCCCGACCACCGTCCCGGCCAGCCGGGCGACCCCCCGGCTGTAGGTCTGGGCGAAGTCGGGCCGCATCACCATGGCCGCGGTCATCGGCGCCCAGTACCCGTGGTGGAACCCGGCCAGCCGGGCCAGCAGGTAGGCGGCGGTGACCACCCCGGCGAGCCGGACGGCGTGCTGGAAGATCGCCGACCGCGGCCGCAGCTGCCGCCGTACGGCCCGCAGCGCGACCGGCAGCATCCGCGAGATCGACGGCTTGTGCAGCGCCCCGCCCGCACCGACCACGGGCGTGGTGATGGTGTCCTCGTCGTTGCGGTCCAGGGTGTCCGCCGCCTTGCGCAGCAGCCCGCCGAGCCGCCGGGCGGACCGCCGGGCCGCTCCTCGCAGCTGCACCCCCTGGTCCGGCCGCACCAGGGTCAGCGCGGGCGCCGACCGGGGGAGCCGGACGGGGTCGCCGGTGCGGACGGCCCGGGCGAGGGCGTCCATCACCTCGGCGGCGGCCGCCAGCACCTCCCGGGCCCGGTCGCGTTCCGGCCCCTCCTCGGGTGCGCCGACCTTGGGGTCGGCGAGCGCGGCGAGGGTGGGGCGGATGCGTTCGGCGATGCCGCGCAGGCCGCGCAGTTCGGGCGGCCGGTGGCGGTCCTGCCAGGGGGTGACGGCGGAGGCGCGCCGGGCGGTCATGAACGGTTCCGGGTCCACGTGCGCGGTCGGGTCCTGACGCAACCGGCGTGCGTAGTCGGCGAGTTCGGCGTAGGTGTCGGCGAGCGCGGCCCGTTGGGCGCTCCAACTGCCGATCGGCCACAGGGTGATGACGACGGCCTGGACGACGCCGCCGAGCGCGGCGACCAGCCCGTGGCCGAGCGCGGCGGCCGCGCTGACCGGGAGTTGGACCACGATCAGCATCACCGAGAGGGTGTTCGCGGTGACCACTCCGGCGGTGGGGCCGATCGCCCAGGCGAGTCCCGCACCGAAGGCCCACACCGCGAGCAGCACCGGGAACAGCCCGTACACCCCGGCGGCGAGGTAGCCGAGGAAGGTGCTGACCCCGAGCCCGACCCCGGCCGCGACGGCCAGGCTGGCGCGGGGCCGGAAGCTGCGCTGGAAGGTGGCCGAGCCGGCGATGAACGCGCCCATCGCGGCCGAGGTGGCGAGCCCGACCCCGCCGAGGGCGAGCGTGGGGAAGAGCACCAGCGCCACGGCGACCGCCCCGCGCAGCGCGCGCTTGGGGTCGGTGAGCGCCCGGTCGAGGGTGAGTCCGGTCCGCGCGGTGTCACGAAGGGCGGCGAACCAGGACATACCGCCATCCTAGACACGCCCTACGCCGCCATCAGCCTGCGCCACCGCTGCCCTGCGCCACCGTGGCCCTGCGCCACCGCAGCCCGAGCCGCCCCAGCCGCGCCGCCACCCACAGCAGGGCACCCGTCGGCAGGAACACCGCGTCCGCCGCGACCATCGCGAGCGAGAACACCGGCAGCCCGAGCACCACCGCGATCCCCAGGTGCTCCACCATCAGCACCGCCAGCAGCACGTTCTTGACCCGCCGGTTGAGCAGCGTGAACGGGAACGCAACCTGGAGGATCACCGTGCCGTACGAGATCAGGAAAACCGGCAGCAGCGCCGAGCCGACCAGCGCGGACAGCCCCGGCCAGGGCGCGAAGTAGTCCAGGTGCAGCGGGTAGTACAGCGCCGTACCGTCCTGCCAGCGCGAGCCCTGCACCTTGTACCAGCCGGCCGTGGCGTAGACCAGCGCCACCTCGGTGGCGATCACCAGCATCGCGCAGTTGTGCACCATGTTCGCCAGCGCGTCGAGCACGGCCCGCGGCTCGCCCGCCGGCCGCAGCCGGCCGAGCGTCCACCAGATCCCGGCGACCGCCCAGAGCCCCCAGAACAGCGGCGCCCAGCCGAGGTACGGGAAGGCCGGCCCGGTCCAGGTGAGGCTGTCCCCGGAGAAGTCGCCGGCCTGACAGACCGCCAGCACCGCGCCGAGCAGGGCCCAGAGCACCACCCCGCCCCGCCCGGGCCGGGCCCGGCGCGCGTCCAGCGACCAGACCTCGGCGCACCGGGTGAAGACCAGGTAGACGGCCATCAGGTGGACGATGTTGTCGCCGCCGTCGCCGAGGAGGACGTCGCGGTTCTGCAGTGACAGCACGGTGACCAGGAACAGCACGGTGCTCGCCCTGGTCCGCCAGCCCAGCAGCACCGCCAGGGCGGCCAGCAGGGCCAGGTGGTAGACCAGCTCGAACCAGAGCCGCCCGCCGAACCAGGGCAGCACGGTGAACGCCCCGTCGTCGGCCAGCAGCCGCTGGGCCAGCTCCATCGACCAGGGCGAGCGGTCGCCGTACAGCACCCGCCGGTTGGGCCACTCGCGCAGCAGGTAGGCGAGCCAGACCAGCCCGAAGCCGATCCGCACCACCGCGGCCTGGTGCCGTCCGAGCGTCCGCCCGCTGAAAGCCTCCATCGCCCGCCCGAGGGCCGCGACCGGCCCGCGTGCCGCCACGACCGGCCCGGGGCCCGCCGGAGCGACGGGCGGTCCGCCCTGCCGCGGCACGCCGTCCAGCAGCTGCGGCTCCACCGGCCCGGCCTCCCCGGCCGACGCCACGGGCTCCACTGCTCCCTCGTTCACCCCAGCCCCCGGTAGTCCTCGTCCCCGACCGGCCACCACGGCAGCTCCCGCACCCTGGGCGCGGGCGGCGCGGCCTCACCGCTCCAGGACGGCGGCGGCACCGTCGCCGTGGTCGCCCTGAACTGGATCTCCAGCACCCGCTCGCCGTCCACCTCCCGGCCGATCCGCTGCAACGCGATCCGCTTGAGGTACTGCTCGGCCAGCCTGCCGCGCGAGCCGGTCGGCTTCCCGTCCTGGGCGTCGTGCGAGCCGTCGTAGAAGTCCCAGGCGCGGCGCAGCAGGTTCTGGTCGACGTGGCTGGGCGCCGGGTTGCCCCGGATCGCCGCGATGTCCTGCGCGGTCAGCCCGGTCCAGTCCCGGGTGCGGGTGGCGCCGCCGTCCGCGACAGTACGCACCCGGGCGTCCACACTGACGTTCTGCTGCAGCGGGTTGGGGGCGAACAGCTTCCAGTTCTGCTCGAACTCCGGGTAGACGATCCCGTCGACCTCGTCCCGGTACTGCCGGGACAGCGTGTTGGCGGGGGCGACGTGCAGGAACACCGCGGCGAGGAACAGCCCGGTGCCGCTGACCAGCACCACTGCGGCCAGGCCGAGGACGAGCTGCGCGGGCGTCGACCAGACCCTCCCCGGGGCGGCCCGGTCCGTGGTCCCCGTCATGGCCTCCCCGCCCGGTCGGCGCGCCGCCGGCCGGTACCGGCGCGTCGCGCGCCCATCCTGCCCTACCCGTCACCGGGCGGGCACCGGGAGGTTCCGGAGGTCCTGGAGGTCGCAGAGGCCCTACAGGTCCTACAGGTCCTACAGGGACTACAGGTCCTACAGGACGAAGGCGGCCTGGCCGGTGCTGCTGACCATCGGGCGGCCGGCCCCCTCCCAGGCGTACATCCCACCGTCCACGTTCACCGCGTCCCGCCCCTGCTGCACCAGGTACTGGACGACCTGGGCGGAGCGGCCGCCGACCCGGCAGAGCACGTACAGCTTGTCCTCCGGCAGCTCGTCGATCCGGGCGATCACCTCGCCGATCGGGATGTGCAGCGCGCCGTCCACGTGGCCGGCGTCGAACTCGTCCTGCTCGCGCACGTCCAGCAGGGCGGCGTCGGCAGGCACGGAGGCGGCGTCGGTGGAGGGGATCTGCGCGAACATCGTGGGGCTCTCCTGAGCTCGGTGCGGGTCGGTGGAGTCGGTGGGGCGGGTGCCATTGTCGCCCACCGCCGGCGGCCGGCGGGCCGGATCCGGGGTGCCGAGCAGCCGCTCCAGCTCGGCCTGCTGCGCGGCGGCCTTGGCGAGCAGCTCCTCGGCGAGCTGTTCCAGCAGCCGGTCCGGGTCCTGCGGGGCGAGGGCGAGCAGCTGGCCCATCGGGGTCTGCTCCAGCCGGACCTGCTCGGTGGCGGTCTCGGTGATCTTGGCGGTCAGCCAGTCCAGCCGGCGGCGCAGCCAGCCCAGCCGGTCGGGGGAGTCGACGGCGGGCGCGGCCTCCGGCGCGGTGGACCACTCGGCGGCGAGGCCCTCCAGCGCGACGGTGTCCCCGTACGCGTAGGCCTCGTTGACCCGGACCAGGAAGTCCGCCCGGCGCTGCTGCTCGCCGGGGTCGGTGGTGAGGTCCGGATGGGCGCGGCGGACCAGCTCGCGGTAGATCCGCTGGGCCTCCTTCCCGGGCCGCACCCGGGCCGGCGCTGCGGGCGGCGGCGGGACGGCCTCGTCCGCGCCCTCGCCGGTCCTCTCCCGCTCCGAGCGCACCGAGTCGAACAGCGCGTCCAGGTCGGGCAGGTCCTCGACCTGCTGCCGCGCCTCGGCGGCCCGGCGCAGGTCGTCGGGGTGGCCGGTGCGGGCCGCGACGGCCTCGGCGACCAGCGCGTCGAGCTCGTCCAGCCTGGCGTAGAGCGGGCCGAGCAGCTGGTGGTGGATCAGCGCGAAGTTGTCGATCTCGACCCGCAGCGTCTGGACGTCCACGTCCATGCTGAGCCAGGCCAGCTCGGCGGCGGCGACCCGCTCCTCCAACTCCTGCTGCTCCGGGTCCGTCCAGCGGGCGGGGCTCTGCGCGGTCACGATCTCACCTCTGTCTCGTCCGTCCGGCCGGCTTCCTTCGGAGCCACCGCGCGGGCGGCCCGGCCTGCCACCCTACCGTCGCGGTCCGCGCCGCCGTCCGGGTGAAGCGGGCGTACGAACCGGCGCGCGGCGCGTGACACGCAACCGATCCTGATGAATCTCCCCGTTTCGGTGTCGGGCCCGGCCCGGTCCGTGCTTCGCTGGTATCCGCACAGCGTGCCTTCCTCCGGAGAAACGGCCGCCCCAGGCGCGGCGGCCAGGCGGGAGCAGACCGAATCCATGGTGGCCGAGTCCAACTCCACACCGCTTCCGGCGGGCGCCGAGACCGCGCCGGGCGACCACCCTCCGGGCGTGGCCGCCCTGGTCCGGCTCGCCCTCGTCGTGGTCGACCGGGCCGGCCGGATCGCCCAGTGGAGCCGGGCCGCCGAGGAACTGTTCGGGCACCGCGCCGAGGCCGCCACCGACCGCCCGGCCTCGGGCCTGCTGCCGGCCCTGGAGTCCCGGGTGCTCGGCCGCTGCGCGGTGCGCCGCCGCTGCGACGCCCTCGACACCCTGGCCGAGCTGACCGCGGCCGGCCGCCCCTGGGCCGGGCGGCTCACCGTGACCGACCGGGAGGAGCACCAGCGCGACGTGCTCTGGTGGGCCTACCCGCTGCCCGGCCCGGCCGGCGGACTGCTCGCGCTCGCCGCCGACGCCCGCCCGCTGCGCACCACCGGGCCGCGGCTCGCCCTCGGCGAGCGCCTGCTGCCCTTCACCGCGACGCCCGGCGCCCGGGGCGGCTTCCACGGGCTGACCGCCGCCCTCACCCCGCCCGCCGCCGAGCTGCCCGAGCCGCTGGCCCGGCTGCTGCCCGTCGCCCTCCGGGCCCCGCTGCGCGAGGCCGCCGCCCTGGCCGGGCTGCCCGCGCTGCGGCTGGACGCGACCACCGTGCTGCCGGTGCTGCCCTCCGATCCGCAGACCGGCACCGCCCACGTGGCCGCCGGCCTGGGCCGCCGCTACCCGACGCCCCAGCAGCGCGCGGCCCGGCTCGGTGCGCCGCCGCAGGGCGACCAGTCCGCGCCCGGCCGCCGTCCCCAGGGCCCGCTGCCTGCCCAGCGCGAACCGGTCCAGCGCGAACCGGTCCACCGCGAACCGGCGTCCCACGGCCCGGCCCGGCGCGACCCCGCCCCGCACGCCCCCGGCGAGCGGCCCACCGCGGCCGTCGGTGCCCCGCCCGCCCCGCTCCCGGCCCCCGGCCGGGAGGCAGCACCCCCACGTACCGGAGGAGGAGCCACCATCGAGCCGCAGGCCGCCGTCGAGTCGTCCGCCCACGGCCTCCCGCCGCGCCGCCCCGACCAGGCCCCGCCCGGCGCCGTCCCCGCCCCCGCCGGCGGCGAGGGACCATCGAGCGGCCGGCTGGGCCCGTTCCTCACCAACGGCCAGGCCGGCGAACAGCTGGCCCTGCTGAACGAGGTCGGCGGCAAGGTCGGCACCACCCTGGACCTCGGCTTCACCGCCCACGAGCTGTGCCAGGTGCTGGTCCCCCGGGTCGCCGACTTCGCCTGCGTGGACCTCGTGGACGGCCTGATCTCGGACTCCGAGCTGCCGGTCTCCCGCCCCGACGACGACACCATGCTGCGCCGGGTGGCCCTGGTCTTCAACCAGACCGGCGGCGCCTGGGACCACGTGCTCTCCGAGGGCTCGCTGGTCAGCATGCCGCGCCGGACCCCGCCCGGGATGGCCCTGCAACTGAACCAGCCGGTGCTGGTCCCGGTGGTCAGCGCGGACGTCGCGGTGGACTACGCGATCGCGCTCGGCGGCGCCCAGCTGGCCCCGGTGGTCTCCGGCCGCTCGATGCTGGTGGTCCCGCTGTCCGCCCGGGGCACCGTGCTGGGCATCCTCAAGCTGCTCCGGCTGCCGGACCGCGCCCCCTTCGACGAGAGCGACGCCGCCACCCTCAAGGAGCTGGCGGTACGGGCCGCGCTGTCGCTGGACAACGCCCGGCTGCACCGCGCCGAGGCGAGGGTCGCCACCACCCTCCAGCGCTCGATGATCCCGACCCGCCCGCCGCAGATCCCCGGTGTGCAGATCGCCCACCGCTACCTGCCCGGCGATCCGAAGGCCGAGGTCGGCGGCGACTGGTTCGACGCGATCCAGCTGCCCGGCAGCCGGGTCGCCCTGGTGGTCGGCGACGTGATGGGCCACGGCATCCACTCGGCCGCCGCGATGGGCCGCTTCCGCACCGCGATGCAGACCCTCGCCGCCCTGGACCTGCCGCCCGGCCAGCTGCTGCGGCACCTGGACAACCTGGCCCAGAAGCTCGGCGACGACCACCTCGCCACCTGCCTGTACGCGGTCTACGACCCGATCAACCGGACCTGCGAGCTGGCCAGCGCGGGCCACGTCCCACCCGTCCTGGTGCACCCGGACGGCAGCGGGGAACTGCTGGAGATCCCGGCCGGCGCGCCGATCGGCGTCGGCGGGGTGCCGTTCGTCGCCAAGACCATCGACGTCTCGGACGGCTCGATGCTGGTGCTGTGCACCGACGGACTGGTCGAGGTCCGGGGCGGGGACATAGGGGCGGGCCTGGCCGCGCTGTGCGGCAACCTGATCGACCCGCAGCAGAGCCCCGAGCAGGCCTGCGACGAGGTGCTGCGCCGGCTGCACTCGGACGACCGCAAGGACGACGTCGCCCTGCTGGTGGCCCGTTTCGACGGGGTCGCCCCGTCCGAGGTGGCCACCTGGGACCTCACCGTGGACCAGCGCGAGGTCCGCCGGGCCCGTTCGCTGGTCCGCGAGCAGCTGGCCGCCTGGCACCTGGAGGCGCTCAGCGACACCACCGAGCTGCTGGTCAGCGAACTGGTCACGAACGCCGTACGGGTCGCCCGGGACCGGGTGCAGCTCCAGCTGATCCGGGTGGACAAGCTGCTGGTCGAGGTCAGCGACGACAACCACAACCTGCCCTCGCTGGAACCGGCCGAGCAGCTCGGCGAGACCGGCCGCGGCCTCACCCTGGTCACCAAACTCGCCGAACACTGGGGCACCGCCCGCAAGGCGGTGGGCAAGGTCGTCTGGTTCGAGCTGCCCCTCCCGCACGCATGACGGCCGCGTACGGGCAACGCCCCGTACGCGGCCGACAGGAAAGGTGAAGCGTCCCTCAGGGGATGAGCGCCCCCGCCGAACGGCGCCGGGCCTCCACCGCGACCTCCCGGGAGGCCGAGGTGGCCACCGAGGTGGCGGCGCCGACCCCGGCCAGCACCCGCGGCCAGAAGTCCCCGAAGACCTCGACCGAGACGGCGATCAGCAGCGCGGTGATCACCGCGACCACGTGCTCCAGGCCCGCCAGGTTCGGCAGCACGACCGCCTCGCCGACCATCAGCACCACCACCGTGGCGGCGGTGAACCAGGCCCGGGTGCGGAACGCGATGCAGATCGCCAGCGCCACCACCGCGGCCGAGGGCCCGGTGTCCCGCACGTAGGCGACCCACTTCGGGAAGCCGAACAGGTGGCTCGGCCCCATCGCGACGCCGACCCGGGCGAACAGCGTGCCCGTCAGGGTGCACGCGTAGGCGACCACCAGCGTCATCCGCCGGCCGAGCACGACCTCGGCGATCGCGAAGACCACGAAGACCTGGGCCAGTGCTCCCCACACCGGCAGGTCGAGGGCCGGCACGTACAGCGACAGCGGGGTCCGCAGCAGCGAGACCTCCAGCGGCAGCGAGGCCCGCACCACCCCGATGTGGTTGACGAACCGCTCACCGCCCGGCAGGTGCTGGACGATGCTGAACAGCAGGATCAGAAACGTCGCCGCCGTGGCCAGCGGAAAGGCGGCGAACTTCTTGCGCACCACCGCGCCGCGGACCGTCAGGTACAACGCTCCCCACTCGGCGACAGCGGCCTTTCTGGCTAGCGCCAGCGGCCCCTTTCGCACGCCCCCCGCGTGGGTTCTGTGAATCACAACCGTTTCTCCCGAATCCCCGGACTTGTCAGCTACTCCCACATTAGAAGCCTGTTAACAAATCCACATCGGCATGGATGGGGATCGACGTCATCCTCAGGAGGGAGACGGATCCCCCCTCCGGACCCCCCGTACGACCGATGGCGTTCTCCGCCCCGGCCCCCCTCCGCCCCCCGACGGAGGGCTACCCCTTCCCGTCCCGGGCCGCCACCGGCAGCCGGGGCGCCACCACGGTGGGCCCGGCGTGCCGGCGCCGGAACAGGGCGGGCAGGCTCGGCGCGACGATGAAGCCCTCGGCGCGCGCGCTCGCGATGCCGATCCGCGGAATCTCGCTGCTCTTCTCGAACAGCAGGTAGCGCGGCTCCCAGATCGGCCGGTACTTGGCATTCGCGCGGTACAGCGACTCGATCTGCCACCAGCGCGAGAAGAAGCCGAGGACGGAGCGCCACAGCCGCAGCACCGGACCGGCACCGAGCCGGGAACCGCGCTCGAAGACCGAGCGGAACATCGCGAAGTTCAGCGAGACCCGCTTGAGCCCGACCTCCTCGGCGCGCTGCAGCAGCTCGATGACCATGAACTCCATCAGGCCGTTCTCGGTGTCCCGGGCCCGGCGCATCAAATCCAGCGAGAGCCCGTCCGGGCCCCACGGGACGAAGCTCAGCAACGCCTTGAGCTCGCCGTCCCCGTCACTGCACTCCAGCATCACGCAGCGGCCGTCGCCGGGGTCGCCGAGCCGGCCCAGCGCCATCGAGAAGCCGCGCTCGGTCGCCCCGTCGCGCCACTCGTCGGCCTTGGACACCAGCTGCGCCATCTCCTGCTCGGAGATGTCCTCGTGCCGGCGGATCCGCACGGTGTACCCGGCCCGCTTGACCCGGTTGTACGCCTGCCGGACCACCCGCATCGCCCGGCCGTCCAGCGAGAACTCGTCCAGCTCGACGATCGCCTCGTCGCCCAGCTCCAGCGCGTCCAGCCCGTGCCGGGCGTAGATCACCCCGGCCTCCTCGGAGGCGCCCATCACGGCGGGCGCCCAGGCGTGCTCACGGGCCTCGGACAGCCAGGCCTCGATCGCGCCCGGCCAGGCCTCCGGGTCGCCGATCGGGTCGCCCGAGGCCAGCGAGACCCCGCCGATCACCCGGTAGGTCACCGCCGCCTTGCCGCTGGGGGAGAAGATCACCGCCTTGTCCCGGCGCAGCGCGAAGTAGCCGAGCGAGTCCCGCTCGCCCTGCTTGTCCAGCAGGCCGCGCAGCTTCGCCTCGTCCTCGGGGTTGAGCAGCTCCTTGCCGCGCGGGCTGCGGAAGGCCACGTACAGCACCAGCAGGAACAGCACCGCGCCCATCGCGTTGATCGCCGCGTTCACCCAGGTCGGGGCCATGATCACGGAGCGCAGGTGCTCGGACGGGTTGATGGTGATCATCCGGCCGACCGAGTAGCGGAAGAGGTCCCACCAGCCGGCCCCGTTCAGCTGGTTGGTGATCCAGACCAGCAGCGCGCCGACGGCACCGCCGAAGAACAGCCCGCCGACGAAGGTGGCCGCCGCGGTCTTCGGGTTGGAGCGGTCGCCCTTGGAGGTGAACTCCTTGCGCCCGATCAGCAGCGCCAGCACGAACAGGCAGGTCAGCACCGTGGAGACGTAGTTGAGCGGGTGCTTGTTGAAGCGCTCGCCGGGCAGCACCATGGCCGCCAGGTACAGCAGCGCGAAGACGCTGCTGAGCGCCGCGTTGAAGATCCACGCGGCCCGCTTGCGCCGCCGCATCGCGACCGCCAGGAAGACCGACAGCACCGCGGCCGCCAGGCCGGAGGTCATCAGGTACGGGGTGAAGTACTCGCCCTCGTTGTGCTCGCTGACCTGGTTCCCCCAGGGCACCAGCAGCACGGTCGCCAGGTTCAGCAGCGCCAGCAGCCTGAGGTACCAGACCGAGGCTGCCGCGGCCCGCGGGCGCCAGCGGTCGAGCGGTCCGTCGGGCCGGGGCCCGGCAGAGGTGGCGGACGGCTCCGACTTCACAGTGGACGACACAGCTCAATTCCAAACGATCAGATGGTGGGGCGCATCCGCACGCGGCCCGGCGCCGAGCGCCGGCACAGGCCCGACGGGCTGACCGGCCACCCCCGCCCACCGGCCGCCCGCGTCGAGCGGCCGACCGGAGAAAGGGCAGCCAACTCCATGGTTCCGCACCATTCCTGAAAATTGCGTGAACCGGGTAGCGGATTCACACCCCCGCCGAACGGCGGGGGTTCTTACCCCCCATGGGTTCGGCGCCCCGCCCCGGCTACCCCTACTCTCAAAAGCGACCCCCGCGGACCGACCGAACCCGGCCGCCCGAACCGAGGAGGCCCCCATCACCACCACCCGCGTGCTGATCGTCGACGACGAGATCCTGGTCCGCTCCGGCCTCGGCCTGATCGTCGGTTCCGCCCCCGACCTGGAGGTGGTCGGCGACTGCTCCGGCGGACAGGCCGAGGAGCACGTCCAGCGCCTGCGCCCGCACGTGGTGCTGCTCGACATCCGGATGCCCGACCTCGACGGCATCTCCGTACTGCGCCGGCTGCGCGCCCTGCCCGACCCGCCGGCCGTCGCGATGCTCACCACCTTCGACACCGACGAGTACATCGGCACCGCGCTGCGGGCCGGCGCGACCGGCTTCCTGCTCAAGGACACCGCCCCCGAGCAGCTGGTGCACGCCGTCCGGGTGCTCGCCGCGGGCGGCAACATCCTCTCCCCGACCGTCACCCGCACCGTGATCGGCGGCTACGTGGACGGCGGCGGCCCGGACGCCGAGGCCACCGCGCTGGCCCGCACCCTGACCGGCCGCGAGCTGGACGTGCTCGCCCTGCTCGGCGAGGGCCTGTCCAACGCCGAGATCGCCGACCGGCTCTTCCTCGGCACCGGCACGGTCAAGGACCACATCAGCGCGATCCTCGGCAAGCTCGGCGCCGCCAACCGGGTGCAGGCCGCCGTGCTCGCCCACCGGGCCGGCCTGGTGCGGCCCAAGCCCGGCGACGGGGCATGACGGCCGCCGACCAGCTGCCGCCCCGACGGCTGCCGGCCTGGTGCACCGCCCCCTGGCTGATGGTGCTGCTGCCCGTCCTCTACTCCCTGATGGACGCCGCCCTGGTGTCCCGGGACTCCACCTGGTGGCAGGTGACGCTCTCCGTGCTGGCCGCCGTGGCGCTGTTCTGGCGGCGCCGCTTCCCGGTGACGGTGCTGCTGCTCACCATGCCCGGCACCTGGGTGGAGGCGATCTGGCTGGCCCCGATCACGGCCGTCTACACGGTCGCCACCGAACGCCCCAGGGCCGAGGTGCTGTTTCCCTGCGCGGCCCTGTTCACCCTGGTCGACTTCTTCCACTGGCCGCTGCCGAACCCGGTGATCGAGCTCAGCCGGAACTCCGCCCTGGACGCCATCCAGGCCGTGATGCTCTCGGCCGGCCCGGCCGCCACCGGACTGCTCTCCCGCACCCGGCGGGAGCTGGCCGCCCGCCTGGACGAACTGACCCGCGGCCAGGAGCGGGAGAGCCGGCTGCTCGCCGAGCGGGTGCTGATCAGCGAGCGCGGCCGGCTGGCCCGGGAGATGCACGACGTGGTCTCGCACCAGGTCAGCCTGATCAGCATCCAGGCCGGCGCGCTCCAGGTGAGCACCACCGACCCGGCCGCCGCGACGACCGCCCGCACCATCCGCGAACTGTCCGTCCGGACCCTGGACGAGCTGCGCCAGATGGTCGGGGTGCTGCGCAGCACCGGCGGCCCCCGCCCGGACGCCCCGCTCGCCCCGCAGCCCCGGCTGGCCGACCTGCCCCGGCTGATCGCGGAGAGCGGCCTGACCGCCGACTCCGAGCTGAACCCCGGCGACCGCCCGTGGCCGGAGGCGGTCGAACGGGCCGCCTACCGCACCGTCCAGGAGGCGCTCACCAACATCACCAAGTACGCCCCGGAGGCGGTGGTGCACGTGCGGGTGCGGGCGAAGGGCCGCCGGCTGCGGGTCGAGGTCCGCAACGAGGCGCCGCCGGTCCGCCCGGCCGAGACCCTGCCGGGCGGCGGCCACGGCCTGGTCGGGCTGCGCGAGCGGGCCCAGCTGCTGGGCGGCACCCTCACCGCCGGTCCGACCCAGGACGGCGGCTTCGAGGTCCGCGCCGACCTCCCGGCCGGCCAGTCCTGACGGTCCGCCGGCCCGGCCCTCCGGGGCAACGCGGGCCGGCCTGGGCGGGGCCGGGCCGGGCCGGGGCAACAAAAAAGCCCCGCAGATCCGAAGATCTGCGGGGCTTCGCTGTGCGCGAGGGGGGAGTTGAACCCCCACGCCCTTTCGGGCACTGGAACCTGAATCCAGCGCGTCTGCCTATTCCGCCACCCGCGCATGGGTGCTGTCTTCACTGCCGTCCGTTCCGCGGAGCCGCTCGGTACCATGTGGTCTTCGCGTTTCCCCGGTCCGGCTCCCTTCCGGGCGGCCCTTCCGACGTGGAAAACAGTAGCACGACCTGGGGGGCTGCTCCGAATCCGTTTCCCGGGGAGACCGACCACGTCCGAACGGCCGCGCGACGAACGGGCGGGCGAAGCGCGGTGCACCGCTCCGACGGGCAGACCTGGCGTGCCGTACCCGGAATGCGTCACCCTGTGTGTCCGAGCCCACCCCCCGGCACCACGCGGTCCGGGAACCGTACGGAAGGGCCCGGCGTGGATACGATCAGTACGGAAGTACCGCAAGTAGGCACGACCGACTCCCCCGAGGACACCTCCCCGGCGGGCCCCGGTCGGCAGGCAGGCGAACGAACCCTGGAAGGGGGTGCCCCATGGGGATGATGAAGAAGTTCGAGCAGCGGCTGGAGGGTCTCGTCAACGGCACCTTCGCCAAGGTGTTCAAGTCCGAGGTCCAGCCCGTGGAGATCGCCGGCGCTCTGCAGCGCGAGTGCGACAACAACGCGAGCATCTGGAACCGCGACCGCACCGTCGTGCCGAACGACTTCATCGTCGAGCTCAGCCCGCACGACCACGAGCGGCTCAGCCCCTACTCGGGGCAGCTCGGCACCGAGCTGGCCGGCATGGTCCGCGAGTACGCCGAGGCCCAGCGGTACTCCTTCATGGGCCCGCTCCAGGTGAACCTGGAGAAGGCCGACGACCTGGACACCGGCCTCTACCGGGTGCGCAGCCGCACCCTGGCCTCCGAGGAGCCCCAGCAGTTCGCCCCGCAGCAGCCCGGCTACGACCGCCAGCCGGCCGCACCGGCCCCCGGCGCACCGTGGCAGCAGGGCGGCGCCGGGCAGTACAACGCGCCCCCGCCACCGGCCGCGCCCCCCGCGATGCCCCCGGGCCCTCCGGCCGGCGGCAACGTCCGCGCCTTCCCCGGAGCCGGCCACGGCACCTCGGTCCGCCGCTGGATCGAGGTGAACGGCGCCCGCCACCAGATCACCGGCGCGGCCTGCGTGCTCGGCCGCTCGACCGAGGCGGACGTGCGGATCGACGACCCCGGGGTCTCCCGCAAGCACGCCGAGATCCGCCCGGGCACCCCTTCGATGGTCCTCGACCTGGGCTCCACCAACGGCATCGTGGTGGACGGGCAGCACACCCAGCGCGCTACGCTCCGCGACGGCTCCCGAATCGTCGTGGGCTCCACCACCATCGTCTACCGGCAGGTCGAAGGGTAGTGTCCGAGTTGTTCGCGCGCCTCGCTCACCGACTGGCGGGACGGCCATGTCAGAACTGACCCTCACGGTCATGCGGCTGGGCTTCCTGGCCGTGCTGTGGCTGTTCGTCATCGTCGCGATCCAGGTGATCCGCAGCGACCTGTTCGGTACCAAGGTGAACCCCCGCAGCTCCCGTCGCGGCGGCGGTGCCGCCACCGCGTCCGGCGGCGCCGCGGCGACCGCCTCGGCACCCGGACGTCCCGCGGCCCCCGCCCCCGGCAACAGCGCCCCGGCGGCACCGACCCAGGGCGGCGGCGGCCGCCGCCGAGGCGCCCCGACCCAGCTGGTGGTCGTCCAGGGCTCACTCGCCGGGACGACGGTCGCGCTGCAGGGCCAGACCATCACGCTGGGCCGCGCGCACGACTCGACCATCGTGCTGGACGACGACTACGCGTCCTCCCGGCATGCCAGGATCTATCCGGATCAGACTGGGCAGTGGACGGTCGAGGATCTAGGCTCCACCAACGGCACCTATCTGGACCGGCAGCGCCTGACCGCGCCCACTCCGCTCCAGCCGGGCACGCCGATCCGTATCGGCAGGACCGTCATCGAACTGCGGAAGTAGTAGCGCATGAGGGACAGCATCCCGTCCAAGACCCAGAGGGGGGCACAGGTCGCATGACCCTGGTGCTGCGCTTCGCCGCCGGCTCCCACAAGGGACTGATCCGGGAGGGGAACGAGGACTCCGGCTACGCCGGGCCGCGGCTGCTGGCCGTGGCCGACGGCATGGGCGGCGCCGCGGCCGGCGAGGTCGCTTCCTCCGAGGTGCTCGGCTCGATCGTCCGGCTGGACGAGGACGTGCCGGGCGCGGACCTGCTGACCCTGCTGGGCGACGCCGTCCAGGGCGCCAACGACCGGCTCCGGCAGATGGTCGAGGAGGACCCGCAGCTGGAGGGCATGGGCTGCACCCTGACGGCCATGCTCTGGACCGGCCAGCGGATGGGCCTGGTGCACGTCGGAGACTCCCGCGCCTACCTGCTGCGCGACGGCTCGCTGGTGCAGATCACCCAGGACCACACCTGGGTGCAGCGCCTGGTCGACGAGGGCCGGATCACGCCCGAGGAGGCCGAGACCCACCCGCAGCGCTCGCTGCTGATGAGGGCCCTGGACGGCCGCGGCCAGGTCGAGCCGGACCTCTCGATCCGCGAGGTCCGGGCCGGCGACCGCTACCTGATCTGCTCGGACGGGCTCTCCGGCCCGGTCAGCCACCAGACCCTCCAGGACACCCTGGGCAGCTACTACTCGCCCGAGCAGACCGTGCAGGAGCTGATCCAGCTCGCGCTGCGCGGCGGCGGTCCGGACAACATCACCTGCATCGTGGCGGACGTCATCGACGTCGGCGCCACGGACACCATGAGCGGCCAGTTCAACGACATCCCGGTGGTCGTCGGCGCGGTCGCCGAGACCCCGCCGTCCTCGGCCGCCGCCGACCGCTCGATCGCGGACACCCCGGCCGGCCGCGCCGCCGGCCTGGGCCGCGGCCCGCAGGGCGCCTTCGGCCCGGCCGAGGGCTACGACGCGGCCGGGAACGGCTTCGGCCCCGCCGAGGGCTACGAGGGCGAGGGCGGCTACGGCTACCCGGCCGAGCCCTCGGTGTACGGCACCGAGGAGTTCGACGAGGAGCAGCCCCCCAAGCGCAAGCGCCGGGGCCTGACCGTCTCGCTGGCCGTCCTGGTCACGCTCGGCCTGCTCGGCGGCGCCGGGTACTTCGGCTACCAGTGGACCCAGGACCAGTACTACATCGGCGAGGACGGCGACCACGTCGCCATCTACCAGGGCGTCAACCAGAACCTGGCCGGGCTGAGCCTGTCCTCGGTGCACGAGTCGCGCAGCGACGCGCCGTTGAGGTGGCTGCCGCAGGACCAGCGCGCCCAGGTGAGCCGGACCATCTCGGTCGGCAGCCTGTCGGACGCCCAGAAGACCATGGGCACCCTCGTGGACTGGGCCAAGCTGTGCCAGAAGGCCGCCACCGCGAACGCCGCGGCCCCGCAGGGCACCCAGAGCGCCCAGGGCACCACGGCCACCAAAACCGCGTTCGTGGCCGCCACCCCGACCACCCCGGGCGAGCGGGAGAAGCCCCGCTCCCCGGGCGCGGCCGCGCCGTCCGCCACGACGACCCCGTCCGCCCCCGGCACCGCCGCCCCGACGCCGAACGCCACCCCCCCGGCGGCCGCCCCGAGCGAGCAGGCCCAGCCGCCCCAGCAACCCGCCCTGTCCGACGACGAGCGCAGCCGGGCCGAAGCCTGCCCGAAGCAGTGACGTCCGTGATCCGACATAGGTCCGCCCGGAACGGGCCCGCCGGCCGTCAGGGAGCGGTCACCACGTGAGCAGCTACGACCTGAGCGGCGAAACCGGCCGCACCGGCTCCCGACGCCGGGCGGCGGGCGGGCGTGTCGTGCCGCGACGCCGCGGCAACACCACCATCTCGCTCCAGGGCGCACCGAACCGCCGCAACACCGAACTGGCCCTGCTGGTCTTCGCCGTGCTGCTGCCGATCCTGGCGTACGCCAACGTGGGCCTGGCGATGGACTCCCGGCTCCCGGCCGGGATGCTCGGCTACGGCCTCGGGATGGGTTCGCTGGCCCTGGTCGCGCACCTGCTGGTGCGCCGCTTCGCGCCGTACGCGGACCCGCTGATGCTGCCGATCGCCACCCTGCTGAACGGGCTGGGCGTGGTGATGATCTGGCGCCTGGACAAGGCGGGCCACCTGCTCAGCGGCAACTTCCCGGCGGCCCGCAACCAGCTGATGTGGTCGGCCCTCGGGGTCACCCTGTTCATCGGCGTGATGGTCTTCCTGAAGGACCACCGGGTGCTGCAGCGCTACACCTACATCTCGATGGTGGTGGCGCTGGTGCTGCTGGCCGCGCCGGCCTTCTTCCCGGCCCGGGCGGAGGACTTCGGCGCGAAGATCTGGATCCGGATGGGCAGCTTCTCCATCCAGCCCGGCGAGTTCGCCAAGATCGTCCTGACCGTGTTCTTCGCCGGCTACCTGATGGTCAAGCGGGACGCCCTGGCGCTGGCCAGCCGCCGCTTCATGGGCCTGTACCTGCCGCGCGGCCGCGACCTCGGCCCGATCGTCGTGATCTGGCTGCTCAGCCTGCTGATCCTGGTCTTCGAGAACGACCTCGGCACGTCCTTCCTGTTCTTCGGCCTGTTCGTGGTGATGCTCTACGTCGCCACCGAGCGGACCAGCTGGATCCTGTTCGGCCTGCTGATGTCGGTCGGCGGCGCGGTCGCGGTGGCCATGACCACCAGCCACGTCAAGGTCCGCATCGACGCCTGGCTCGACCCGATGGCCGCCTTCTCGCCGACCCCGCCCAAGGGCGCCACCGAGCAGATCGGGCAGTCGCTGATGGCGCTCGGCTCCGGCGGGGTGACCGGCTCCGGCCTCGGCCAGGGCCGCTCCTGGCTGATCAACTTCGCCGCCAAGAGCGACTTCATCCTGGGCTCCTTCGGCGAGGAGCTCGGACTGACCGGCCTGATGGCGATCTTCCTGCTGTACGCCCTGCTGGTGCAGCGCGGCCTGCGCACCGCCCTCGCCGCCCGCGACCCCTTCGGCAAGCTGTTCGCCGTCGGGCTGGCCTCGGCGATGGCGCTGCAGGTGTTCGTGGTGGCCGGCGGGGTCACCGGACTGATCCCGCTGACCGGTATGACCATGCCGTTCCTCGCGCAGGGCGGTTCGTCCGTGGTCGCCAACTGGGCGCTGGTCGCGATCCTGCTCAAGATCAGCGACAGCGCCCGCCGTCCCGGGGTCGAACCGGCCCCGGTCCCCGAGGGCCAGGGAGGACCCGCCCGATGAACAAGCCGATCCGACGGGTCTCGATCTTCTGCCTGGTGCTGATCCTGGCACTGATGGTGCGCACCAACTGGGTGCAGGGCGTCCAGGCCGACGCACTGGCCTCCGACAAGAACAACAAGCGCCAGCTGTACGACCGCTACGCCCACCCGCGCGGCAACATCATCGTCAGCGGCCAGCCGGTCACCAACTCCGACTTCGTCAACGGCCTGCGCTACAAGTACAAGCGCTCCTGGAAGGACGGCGCGATGTACGCGCCGGTCACCGGCTACTCCTCGCAGGCCTACGGCTCCAGCGGGCTGGAGAACCTGGAGGACGGCATCCTCTCGGGCACCGACGACCGGCTGTTCTTCCGCAACACCCTGGACATGCTGACCGGCGAGCAGAAGCGCGGCGGCGACGTCGTCACGACGATCAACGCCAAGGTGCAGAAGGCCGCCTTCGACGGCCTGGGCGACAAGAAGGGCGCGGTGGTCGCGCTCGACCCGAAGACCGGTGCGATCCTGGCCCTGGTCTCCACCCCGTCCTACGACCCGAGCACCTTCGCCGGTGGCGAGAGCGGCGACACCAAGGCCTGGCAGGACCTCAACGCGGACCCGAACAAGCCGATGCTCAACCGGGCGCTGCGCGAGACCTACCCGCCCGGCTCGACCTTCAAGCTGGTCACCGCCACCGCCGCGTTCGAGAACGGCCTCTACCAGGGCGTCAACGACGCCACCAGGACGCCGGACCCGTACACCCTGCCCGGCACCCAGACGGTGCTCAAGAACGAGAGCCCCAACGAGCGCTGCGAGAACGCCACCGTCGAGTCCGGGATGGACCAGTCCTGCAACACGGTCTTCGCCAAGATGGGCGCCGACCTCGGCAAGGACAAGATGCGGGCGCAGGCCGAGAAGTTCGGCTTCAACAGCACGGTGGACACCCCGGTCCGCTCCGAGAAGAGCATCTTCCCGGACAGCCCCAGCCTGGACGGCACCGCCCAGGACTCGATCGGCCAGCACGACACCCGCGCCACCCCGCTGCAGATGGCCATGGTCTCCGCGGCGATCGCCAACAACGGCAGCCTGATGCAGCCGTACCTGGTCGACCAGGAGCGCTCGGCCTCGCTGACCACCATCTCCAAGCACACCGAGAAGCAGTTCTCCCAGGCGATGAGCCCGGCCACCGCGCAGAAGATGCAGGACCTGATGGTCTCGGTGGTCGAGAACGGCACCGGCACCAACGCCAAGATCCCCGGCCTCCAGGTCGGCGGCAAGACCGGCACCGCCCAGCACGGCGAGGACAACGCCGGCCTGCCGTTCGCCTGGTTCACCTCCTGGGCCAAGACCTCGGACGGCCAGTCGGTCGCGGTCGCGGTGGTGGTCGAGGACGGCTCCCAGAACCGCGACGGCATCAGCGGTGGCCGCCTCGCGGCCCCGATCGCCAAGGCGGTGATGCAGGCCGCGCTCGGCAAGTAGAGCGGCGGTGAGGCGAAAGTCACGATCGGCACCCCCGTCCGGATACCGGTCTGATATCGGCCGACGGCTGACTCCGGTCCGGTGCGGTGCGACCGGTAGCGTATCCGCCAGCAGCGGGTGTGCCCGTTGCCGCCCGCGAGGCGGTGCACGGCCCGGCCGGAGAACCGGTCTCGGCCCGCGCGGCGTCACCCAGAGCGTGCGGGGACACCTACGTCACAACCTCACCGGCGGGTGAGGGAGAGGGTCGGAACTATGGAAGAGCCTCGTCGCCTCGGCGGCAGGTACGAGCTCGGCGGCGTCCTCGGACGCGGCGGCATGGCCGAGGTGTACCTCGGCCATGACACCCGGCTCGGCCGTTCCGTCGCAGTGAAGACGCTCCGGGCCGACATGGCGCGGGATCCGTCGTTCCAGGCCCGCTTCCGCCGCGAGGCACAGTCGGCGGCGTCCCTGAACCACCCCGCGATCGTCGCCGTGTACGACACCGGCGAGGACTACATCGACGGCATCTCCATCCCGTACATCGTGATGGAGTACGTCGAGGGGTCCACGCTGCGCGAGCTGCTGCACTCCGGCCGCCGGCTGCTGCCCGAGCGGGCGCTGGAGATGACCATCGGCATCCTCCAGGCCCTGGAGTACTCGCACCGGGCCGGGATCGTGCACCGCGACATCAAGCCGGCCAACGTGATGCTGACCCGGCAGGGCAACGTCAAGGTCATGGACTTCGGCATCGCCCGCGCGATGGGCGACGCCGGGATGACCATGACCCAGACCTCGGCCGTGATCGGCACCGCCCAGTACCTCTCCCCCGAGCAGGCCAAGGGCGAGCAGGTCGACGCCCGCTCCGACCTCTACTCCACCGGCTGCCTGCTCTACGAGCTGCTGACCGTCCGGCCGCCGTTCGTCGGCGACTCCCCGGTCGCGGTGGCCTACCAGCACGTGCGGGAGGAGCCGCAGCCGCCGTCGGCCTTCGACCCCGAGGTCCGCCCGGAGATCGACGCGATCGTGCTCAAGGCGCTCGCCAAGGACCGCGACTACCGGTACCAGAGCGCCGACGAGATGCGCGACGACATCGAGCGCTTCCTCGACGGCCTCCCGGTCGCCGCCGCCCAGCAGGCCGCCTACGGCATGGGCGCCGCCGGGTACGGCTACGACCAGAACGGCTACCCGCAGCAGCACGACCCGTACGGCCAGACCAACGTGCTGCCGCAGCAGCCCGGCGGCCCGACCACCATGCTGCCGCAGGCCTCCGGCTACCAGGACGACGGCTACGGCCAGACCTCCGCCGGTGGCGCGGGCGGCCGCGACGGCTACGACGACGGCTACGGCCAGGGCGGCGGCCGGCGCGGCGACGACCGGCAGAAGAAGAGCAACACCTCCTGGATCGTCCTGGCGGTGGCCGCCGTGCTGGTCCTGGTCGGCACCTTCTTCGTGGCCCAGGCCATGTTCAGCGACAAGGGCACCAAGGACACCCCGAAGGTCACGGCGCCGAACCTGGTCGGCAAGAGCCTGGCGGAGGCCAGGACCGCCGCAGCCGCAGCCGGCTCCAAGCTGGTGGTGACCGAGGGCGACAAGATCGCCTGCCCGGACACCAACGTCAAGAAGGACCAGGTCTGCACCCAGACCCCGACGGCGGGTACCTCGGTCTCCGAGGATGCCCACATCACCGTCCAGGTCTCCTCCGGTCCGGCCAAGGCCCAGATGCCGACCGTGACCGGCAAGACCAAGGACCAGGCGATGCAGGCCCTGACGGCGGCCGGCTTCACCAACGTCGCCGCGCCGGACTACAAGGACGACGACACCGCGCCGCAGGACACCGTGCTCTCCCAGGACCCGGCGGCCGGCGCCTCCGCCGACCCGAGCGCCCCGGTCAAGCTGACGATCTCCCAGGGCAAGACCAAGCAGACCGTCCCGAACGTGGTCGGCGCGCAGAAGGACGACGCGCAGAACACGCTGCAGGCCGCCGGCTTCCAGGTCGACGCCTCGAAGACCACGACGACCAACGACCCGACCAAGGCCAACCTCGTGGCCCAGCAGTCGGTCGCGCCCAACACCAAGGTCCCGGCCGGCACGAAGATCACCCTGACGATCTACAAGGCGCCGGACAAGCCCCAGATCCCGCCGCTGCAGAACGTCAAGCTGTCGGACGCCGGCGACAAGCTGGCGAAGCTCGGCCTGACCTACACCGTGATCGCCGGTCCGCAGGACCCGAACGCGGTCGTGGTGCAGAGCAACCCGGGCGCCGGCACCCAGGTGGACCCGAACACCCAGGTCCAGCTGATCACCCGGCCGGCCGATCCGACCAAAGGGGGGGACCCCAACACCACACCCCCCGGCAAAGGGGGCACCAACTAAGCCGCCCTTCTTCCCCTGGTTCTGACGCCGGGGAGCGGGACCGGTGAAACGCCCGAGGGCCCGTCGCGGAGATCGCGACGGGCCCTCGGGCGTTCTGTTCCGGCGTCCCGTTCGGCGTTCCGTTCGGCCGGGCCGTCGGGATGATCAGCGCAGCTCCGGCGGCGGGGTGCGGTTGGCGTCCATGGCGTCCACCCGCACCAGGCTCCCCCAGACGGCCATCCGGTAGCGCGAGGTGTACACCGGCGTGCAGGTGGTCAGGGTGATGTACCGGCCGGGGCCGGTGTACCCGGAGCTCACCGGGACGGGCGCGACGATGCCGGTGTCGTACTTGGAGGTCTCCGGCAGGGTGTTGTCGACCTTGTAGACGTACCACTTGTCCCTGGTCTCCACCACGACCGCGTCCCCCCGGTGGACGGCGTCCAGTTCGTGGAACTTGGCGCCGTGCCCGTCCCGGTGGGCGGCCAGCGCGAAGTTGCCCGTCTGGTCCCAGGGCATCGCGGACCGGTAGGGCTGCTCGTAGACGCCCGCCACGCCCTCGTCCAGCACGGCGGTGGAGGTGCCCATCCGGATCAGCACCTGGAAGCCCCGGCCCATCGCCGGGACGTGCAGGAAGCCCACGTCGTCCCCGAACGCGGGGACCGCGGCGGGCGCGGGCGCCGCGCCGCTCCCGCCCGGGGGGCCGGCGGTCGGACCGGCCGACCAGGAGCCGCGCAGCCGGTCCGCGGCGTGCGCGGCGGAGGCGTCCGCCTGCACGTTGGTCCACCAGAGCGAGTAGGCCACGAACAGGCCGAGCACCAGGCCCACGGTGATCAGCAGTTCGCCGAACACCCCGAGCGCGGCCAGTGCCCGGCCGCGGCCCCGCCGGCCCTCCCGTCCGGGCGGGGGGAAGGCCTCCTCGGCCGCACCGGTCGTACCGGCCGACCCCGCGGTCCCGTCGTCCTGCATCTGTGGTGTTCCCCCTCCGGAGCCGGTCGGCGGGCGACTACCCACCCGTGATCGCGGCCGGCTTGCCCTGGCTGCGCGGCCGCTCCTCGATCATCTTGCCAAAGACGATGAGCCGGAACTTGGAGGTGAACTCCGGAGTGCAGGTGGTCAGCGTGATGTAGCGGCCGGGCCCGGCGTACCCGGAGCCGTTCGGCACCGGCTTGATCACGCTCACGTTGCTGGGGGAGGTCTGCGGGATCCCCCCGGTGATCTCGTAGGTGTAGTACCCGGTGGCGGTCTCCACCACGACCTTGTCGCCCTTGCCCAGCTCGTTGATGTACCGGAACGGCTCGCCGTGGGTGTTGCGGTGCGCGGCCAGCGCGAAGTTGCCCGCCTGGTCGCCCGGCATCGCGGTGCCGGGGTAGTGGCCGACCAGGCCCTTGTCGAGCACCGCCGCCTTGTCGGTGCCCTCGGCGATCGGGAACTTCAACCCCAGCTTGGGCAGGTAGATGATGGCGAAGCCCTTGCCGGGCGCGAACGCCTCGGGCTTGTTCGGGTCGGCGGCGGGCTGCCCCGGACCGGACGGCTGGGCGTCGAACTGCTGCTCCAGCTGGTCCCGGGCGCTGCTGGCGGCCGCGTCGGCCTGCACGTTGGTCCACCAGAGCTGGTAGGCGACGAACAGCAGCATCACCACGCCGAGGGTGATGCACAGTTCGCCGACCAGGCGGGCGGCCACCACGACCGCGGACTCCTTGGGGCGGGGCCCCCCGGCCGCCCGGCCCTTGGCCCGGCGCCGGCCACCGCCGGTACGGACGGCGGTCCGGCCCTGGGCGGCCCGACGACGCTCGGCCCGGCCGCCGGTGGGCGCGACGGGCTCGGCCGCCGGCTCCCCGTCCTCGACGGGCAGTCGCAGTTGGAGGGTCTGGTCGGGCAGCCACGGGTACTCGGGCCCGCCCTCCACCGGCCGCTCGGCCTGCTCGTAGACGCCCCAGCCGTCCTCGGGCGCGGCCTGGGCGGCCTGCTCCCCGGGGTACGGCCGGGCCTGCGCCGCCTCGCCGTACTGCGGGGCGCCGTACTGGGGGGCACCGGGCTCCGCGCCCTGGTACGGGCCGCCGGCGTACTGCGGCGGGCCGCCGTACGGGCCCGGCTCCGGCTGGTAACGCCCCTCCGGGCGTACCGCGGTCACGCCGCTCAGCCCCGGCCGATCACCGGGGCGAGCCCGGCCGACCGGTCCACGGCCTGCGGGAAGCCGCACTCCGCCAGCCAGTTGGCGAGCATCCGGTGCCCGCCCTCGGTCAGCACCGACTCGGGGTGGAACTGCACGCCCTCGACCGGCAGTTCGCGGTGGCGCAGGCCCATGATCACGCCGCTGCCGGTCCGGGCGGTGACCACCAGCTCGTCCGGCACGGTGGCCGGGTCGACAGCCAGCGAGTGGTAGCGGGTCGCGGTCAGCGGCGAGGGCAGGCCTTCGAACACCCCGCCGTCCTCGTGCTCGACCGGCGAGGTCTTGCCGTGCAGCAGTTCGGGCGCCCGGCCGACCACCGCGCCGTACGCCACCGCGATCGACTGGAGGCCCAGGCACACGCCGAACACCGGCAGCCCGATCGCCGCGCAGTGGTGCACCATCGCGATGCAGACCCCGGCCTCCTCGGGCGCCCCGGGGCCGGGGGAGAGCAGCACCCCGTCGAAGCCCTCCTCCCCCGCCCGGCGGACGGCGTGCTCGACGGTCACCTCGTCGTTGCGCACCACCTCGCAGGTGGCGCCGAGCTGGTACAGGTACTGGACCAGGTTGAACACGAAGCTGTCGTAGTTGTCCACGACCAGGATGCGGGGCGGGGTCGACTGGGTGGTCATGCGCGCGTGGTCTCCGTGGGGTGCGGTGCTGGGGGGAAGTTCCGGGCCCGACGGGTCAGCCGGCCGGGGCGCCGTCGCCGCCGTCCACTGTGACGTCGCCGAAGGGGAGCAGCGGTTCCGCCCACGGGAAGACGTAGGTGAAGAGGAGGTAGACGATCCCCAGGATCAGGAGCAGCGAGATGACGGCCCGGACCAGGGTGTTCCCCGGCAGATGGCGCCAGATCCAGCCGTACATGGTGCTCCCTCTAGGTAGCGGACTGGGATCAAGAGTAGACCCGGGATCCACGGCCGTGAGGCCGGTCCGGCACTGCCCCGCCGCCGGGCTACGGCTGGCCGCCCGCCGACCGGAGCTCGGTCGTGCCGGAGTACCCGGGCAGCGTGAGGTCCCCGCTGTCCTGGACCTTCCAGCCCAGGCCGTACGCCTGGACGTACTGCAGGTAGTTGCGGATCGTCGGGTCCCCCTCGACGGCCGAGCGCAGGGCGTCGGTCCTGCCCACCGCCTTGACCACGTACGGCGGGGAGTAGACCCGGCCCTGGAGCAGCAGGGTGTTGCCGACGCAGCGGACGGCACTGGTGGAGATCAGCCGCTGGTCCATCACCTGGACGCCGGCCGCGCCGCCCCGCCACAGCGCGTTGACCACGGCCTGGATGTCCTGCTGGTGGATGACCAGGTCGTTGACGCCGGGCTCCGGGACCCCGGGGATGCGCGCGGTGGCGTTCGGCGGGGCGTCGTTGAGGGTGACGGTCAACCCGCCGCCCTGGAGCGGCTCCAGGGCGGCGCCGAGCCGCAGGCCGTCCAGCCGGGCCGAGTCGGCGGGGTCGTGGCCCTGCTGCTCGGTGAGCTCCTGCGCCCGGGACTGGAGGTCGGCCAGCTGGGACTGCGCCTGCTGGTTCTGCGCGCTGCGCTGGCGGATCACGTCGCCGAGGCTCAGCAGCGAGTTGTCGGTCCGCAGGTCGGTGCCGCGGGCGGTCTGCGCGCTGATGTAGAAGAGCAGACCGGCGAGCGCGAACACGGTGCAGGTCAGGGCACGTCCGACAATTCGGATACCGGAACGGGGGGTGACGGCCTTCCCGGGGGGAATCGACAAATTAGTCACCGTACCCTTATCTCCTTGAGACCCGCCGAACCACTACGCTAACGGACGCCGGTGGCAGGCGTGGGAGTGGTCCCAGAGCGCTCTCCTCGACCGTCCGTCGGCGTCTCGCCCGCTGCACCCCTGCGCGGTCTCACAGCGCATCGACAGGAGAGCTCCTCGTGCCGAAGTCTCGACTCCGCAAGAAGTCCGACTACACCCCGCCGGCGACGACCGCGGTGAAGATCAGTTCGGGCCGTAGTTGGGTCGCACCGCTGATGCTGGCACTGTTCCTGATCGGCCTGGTGTGGATCGTCACCTACTACGTGACCAGCGGCAGCTACCCGGTGGAGAGCTGGCGGAACTGGAACATCCTGGTCGGCTTCGGGTTCATCGCGGCCGGCTTCGGCGTCTCCACCCAGTGGAAGTGACGCTCCGCGCGTCCTGAGGCTCGGTCCCGAGTCCTCCCCGCCGCTTCGGACCACGGTCCCGGAGCGGCGGTTCGGTGTGCCCGCGACCGGTCGCGGTGCCGTCCGCCCGCCCATCATCCGACGGTCCCACCATCGGACCGTCAGGCTTATCCACATGGTTATCCACACTGGGGAAAAGTCCCCACCGCCTGTGGATAACTCCGTGCCGCGACACCGTCCACAGCTGTGCACAACTCCCGGGGCGCGTGCGAACCGCACAGCAGGACACGCGTAGAACAGCAGTCCACAGCCCGCCCGCCGCACAGCCTGTGCAGAACTCCGCACCCGCTGTGGACAAACGTACGGGGAGTCACGCCCCGTACCAGGCCATCCCGGTCAACAGCAGCGCCGCCTCCAGCGCCACCGCGCCGCCCAGCGTCAGCCACTGGACCAGGGCGCGCCGCTCACGCGGGGCGTACATCAGGCCGAAGGCGACCAGGCCGCCGAACACCAGGCCGCCGATGTGCGCCCGCCAGTCGATGTTCGGGCGGGCGAAGGTCACCACCAGGTTGAAGACCAGGAAGGCCACCGCCGGGGCGACCGGGCCCCGGTCCCGCAGCTGCATCAGGATCGTGGCGGAGATCAGGCCGAAGATCGCCCCGGAGGCCCCCACCGAGTTCATCCGGTCCCCCGCCACCAGGAAGGCGAAGGTGCTGCCGCCCAGCCCGGCTAGCAGGTAGAGGGCCAGGAAGCGCAGCCGCCCGAGCGCCTCCTCCAGCGGCGGGCCGAGCCACAGCAGCACCAGCATGTTCAGCCCGATGTGCCACCACTCCAGGTGCAGGAAGGTGGCGGTCAGCAGCCGGTACCACTGGTCCGGGCCGTCGGCGACGCCGTACGGCCCCCCGGGGTACGACCGGCCGGCGCTGGCAAGCGACCAGACCTCGCCCAGGCGCGGGTTGAGGACGTACGCGGCCAGCACCCAGACCACCAGGTTGATCCCGACCAGCGTCCGGGTCACCAGCCCGCCGTCCAGGGCCGGCACCCCGCCGAAGCGGGTGGTGGCCCGTCGCGCCCCGGCGTGCCCCTGACCGGCGCACTCGGGGCACTGGAAGCCCACCGCGGCGGCCACCATGCACTGCGGACAGATCGGCCGTTCGCAGCGGGTGCAGGAGATCCCGGTGGCCGTCCCCGGGTGCCGGTAGCAGTCGGGCTGCCCGGCCCCGGGGGACCGGTCCGTGGACCCTCGCGGCTCGTCCGGGAGCATCAGCGGCTACCCCTTCCCCTGACCGACCACCGAAACCGCCAGCCTACTGCGGCCCCTGCCCCGCACGGCCCCCGAACGGCCCCGCCGGGCCCGCGTACGGCCCACCCCGGCGTGCCGGTGGGCGAATCCGGATGCATGATCAGCATTCAGGTGGATATGTGCATATAAGGACGCCACCAGGAGGAGAGACTCGTGAGCTTTTCGGACTCGGCCCGTGACACCGCCACCAGGACCCGGGACTCCGCCGCACAGTTCGCGGACGGCGCCAGGCAGCGCCTCGGGCCCGCCCTGGACGCCCTCGGCCCCAAGGCCACCCAGGCCGCCCACCACCTCCGCGTCCAGTACGACCGGCACCTCGCCCCGCAGTTCGGCCAGGCCTTCGCCAACCTGCCGCCCGAGGCCCAGCAGAACGCCCTGCGGGCCCTCCACCGGGCCCAGGAGGCCGCCCTGGCGGCCCGGCTGTCCGCCGCCCGCGCCGCCGACCAGGCCCGCAGCACGGTCGGCCCCAGGGTCGCCCAGGCCGTCGAGGAGGCCCGGGCCGCGGTCTCCCCGGTCGCGCACGAGGCCCAGTCCCGCGGCGCCGCCGCGCTGACCGCCCTCCAGGGCCACGTCAGCTCGGCCGAGATCAACGAGCTCGCCGCCCGGAACGCGAAGCGGCAGCAGCGGTGCGGCGGCCGGACGGCCGCCGGGCTGCTGCTCGCCGGGGTGCTGGCGGTGGGCGGCGGGCTGGTCGCCTGGCAGTGGTGGCGCCGGCACAGCAACCCGGAGTGGCTGGTCGAGCCCCCGGCGCCGGAGTCCCACCGGCCGGCCGGCGCGACCGCCGCCACCTCCCCGGTGAACGGCCTCACCCCCGAGGTCGCGGCCGAGGCCGCCGAGCCCACCGAGGACGACACCCCCTAGAGCCACGGAAACGCCGAACGGCGGCCGACCCGTAAGGGTCGACCGCCGTTCAGGCGCTGTGGAGCATAGGAGACTCGAACTCCTGACATCTGCCTTGCAAAGGCAGCGCTCTACCAACTGAGCTAATGCCCCTCGACGGCACGGCTCGTGCCAACGGGCACTAGCGTACCGGGTTCCGGCGTGTTTCCGAGAGCCGTCCCCCTGGGGGAACCGGCCGGTCCGATCGTATGAGCGGGCCGACCGGTTCGGGAGGCGCCGGTGAGCGCCTCCGAAGACCGTCGATCGTCAGATCGTCCGGGGCTCAGCGACCGGCCGGAACCGGGTCGGTGGCCTCGGTCCACAGGTCCTGCTCGGCGCGGTCCGCCTGGACCTGACGGTAGACAAAGAAGCCGCCGAGGGCGACCAGGGCGACCAGGAGAAGCTTCTTCACCGCGGGACCTCGTCCTTCTAGCGTTGGTGGACTCAGGAGCCGTTGCTCCGGCCGGACCGACCGGGCCGACGAGTCCAGATGTGTTTCGAGCGCGAACGGGCGGTCGGGTGCCGGACTGCCCTTGCGGCCGATGATACACACCGGTGTCCCAATCGTGACCAGCCACCGGCACCGTCAACCCGGCGGTCCGGTCCGAGGATTGACGCCGCACCTCATGCCGTACGGATCGTCCGCACCCGGTCCGACCGGGAAGCCCTCGTCAGGGGCGGTCCGCCGGGGAACGCCGAAGGGCCCGGAGTGATCACTCCGGGCCCTTCGGGGCGGTGGGCCTAACAGGACTTGAACCTGTGGCCTCTTCCTTATCAGGGAAGCGCTCTAACCGTCTGAGCTATAGGCCCTCGCTGCACATAGAGCGTACCGGAAGCCGCCCGATCTGCGAAAACGCCGAAGGGCCCGGAGTGATCACTCCGGGCCCTTCGCGGTGGTGGGCCTAACAGGACTTGAACCTGTGGCCTCTTCCTTATCAGGGAAGCGCTCTAACCGTCTGAGCTATAGGCCCTTGCCGCACTGAAAGATTAGCGGACCGACCGCCGATCTCCCAAATCCGTTCCGGCCGGGGTCGCGGCAGTGACCTCGGCGGCCGGGCGCACCAGCCACTCCTCACGGGTCGGCGGCAGGCCCGAGCCGCCCTGCTCGGTGCTGCGGACCGCGAGGATCTGGTTCACCCCGATCCGGTTCTGCTCGAAGGCCAGCGCGGAGGCGGCCATGTACAGCCGCCAGACCCGGGCGCGGCCGAGGCCGACCAGCCGGACCGCCTCCGTCCAGTGCGCCTCCAGGTTGGCCACCCACTCGCGCAGGGTCAGCCCGTAGTGCTCGCGCAGCGCCTCGACGTCCCGGACCTCGAAGCCGGCCTCCTCCAGCCGGGCCACCGTGGAACCGACCGGGGAGAGCTCGCCGTCCGGGAAGACGTAGCGGTCGATGAAGGGGCTGGTGCGGTGCGGTTCGCCGGGGTGGTCGGGGCGCCGGGCGATCTGGTGGTTGAGCAGCCGGCCGCCGGGCGCCAGCAGCCGGAACAGGCCGTCGGCGTACACCCGGTACTGCTCGGCACCGACGTGCTCGGCCATCCCGACGCTGGAGATCGCGTCGAAGGGGCCGTCGGTGATCTCCCGGTAGTCCTGGAGCCGGACCTCCACCCGGTCGGCCAGGCCGGCCTCCTCGATCCGGGTGCGGGCCAGCGCGACCTGCTCGGTGGAGATCGAGACGCCGACCGCGGTGACCCCGTAGTGCTCGGCCGCGTGCAGCAGCAGCGAGCCCCAGCCGCAGCCGACGTCCAGCAGCCGCATCCCGGGCCGCAGGCCGAGCTTCCGGCAGATCAGGTCGAGTTTGGCCTCCTGGGCGGCCTCCAGGCTCTTCGCCTCGGGCGTCCAGTAGGCGCACGAATAGACCATGGAGGAGCCCAGCACGAGGCCGTAGAAGTCGTTCCCGACGTCGTAGTGGTGGCTGATGGCGGCGCGGTCCCGGCCGCGGCTGTGCAGCCGCCCCTGGGCCCGGCGGACCTCCTCCGGGGGCGGGGTGGGCTCCGGTCCGATCGCCCCGGCCCGGAGGGCGGCGGCGACCACCCGGCGGCCCGCGGCGCCGAGGACGTCGCGCGGCCCGAGGGCCATGGTGCGGATCTCGGGGAGTTCGGCGAACTGGGCGACCGCGGAGAGCGTCTCGTAGAGGTCGGTGCCGGGGGCGAGGTCGAGGTCCCCCGAGACGTAGGCCCGGGCCAGGCCCAGCTCGCCCGGCTGCCACAGCAGCCGGCGCAGCGCCCGGCGGTTGCGCAGGACCACCGTGGGCGCCCCGGGCGGCCCGGCGACACTGCCGTCCCAGGCCTGCACCCGCAAGGGGATCGGGATGCCCAACAGCCCGTCCAGGGCCTCGACCAGTTGACCTGCGAGCTTCGCCACCGCGCGCCTCCGTCCAGCCTTCCTGCGGAAACCTTCCTGACCCGGTCGACCGACCGGGGCGGCCTGCGGCACTCCCACGGGTGGGAACGGGCGGCGTCCAGCTAATCCCACCGCGGCCGACCCGTTTCCGGGCGGCACGCCGCGGGAGCCGGCAGTCACCCGAAATGCCGACGGGCCCCGCAGGCTGCAACAGCCTGCGGGGCCCGTACATTCCGTCCGCGGACGGTGAACTGACCAGGGGTCAGGATCCGGCCGGATCAGTCCTCTTCGGCCAGGGTGAGCTCGACGCCGCCGGTGAAGCCGGCCGCCGCGTTGTAGATGAAGGCCGACAGCGTGGAGAGCGCGGTCAGCAGCACCACGTCGACCACCGCGATCAGCGTGGTGAACATCATGACCTTGCCGAAGCCGATGTAGTCCATCAGGTTCAGCTGGCTGCTGGCGTTGTCAGCGCCGCCGCCGGTGACGTCCTTGAGGGTCTTGGTCAGCGAGTCGAAGACGCCGAGCGAGTCCAGGGTCATCCACAGCACGGCCGAGGCCACGATGATGATGATGCCGACGGCCAGCGACAGCAGGAAGCTGACCTTCATCACCGACCACGGGTCGACCTTGGTCACCCTCAGCCGGGCCTTGCGGGTCCGGCCGAGGCCGCCCCCGACGGTCGCCGGGCCCGCGGCGGGGCGGCGCGGCGCGCCGGGCACCGGGGTGCCGCCGGCCGGGGTGTTGCCGCCGGTCCGGGTGCCCCGGGCCGGGGTCGGCTGCCCCTTGGTGTACGTCGTCGGCTGCGAGAAGCCGCTCTGTCCGGCCTGGCCCGCTCCGCCGACCGGCGGCATCAGCGAGGTGGACGCGGCCGAGTGCTCGGTCGGCGGCTGCCCCGGCACGCCGTACGACCCCCCGCCCTGCGCGCCCGGACGGCCGCCGGAGGGTCCTCCCGCAGCACCCGTGGCTCCACTCACCTGGTCCTCCCGCACTTCCCACCAGGGCGGCGCCGCCCTGATCCGTCACTCGTCATCCAGCGCCCGGCGGGATTGCCCGGTACTGGTCGGCGTCCGGTGCCGCCGTGCCCACTCTCTGGACGCGGCGGCACCGGTCTGCGGTTCGGTTCAGACCTCGGCGTCGCCGCCGACCGCCGTCCCCGTACCTTCGGTCGTCTCGGTGGACTCGGTGTCGGTGACCTCGTCCTCCGCCGTCTCCTCGTCCTCGGCCTCCGCGTTGCGGGCCATGCCCACCACCGCGTCGCGCTTTCCGAGGTTGATCAGTTGGACGCCCATGGTGTCACGTCCGGTTTCACGAACCTCGGAAACCCTCGTGCGGATCACCCCGCCCGACAGGGTGATCGCCATGATCTCGTCGGTGTCGTCCACCACCAGTGCGCCGACCAACGAGCCCCGGCCCTCGACGATCTTCGCCGCCTTGGTGCCGTAGCCGCCGCGTCCCTGGACACGGTACTCGTCCACCCCGGTCCGCTTGGCGTAGCCGCCGTCCGTGGCGGTGAAGACGTACGTCCCGGGACGGACGACGTTCATCGAGAGCAGCTCGTCGTCCTCGCGGAAGGCCATGCCCTTGACGCCGGAGGTGGCGCGGCCGGTGGGCCGCAGGGCGTCGTCGGTCGCGGTGAAGCGGATCGACTGGGCCTTCTTGGAGACCAGCAGCAGGTCATCCTCGGAGGAGACCAGCTCGGCGCCGATCAGCTCGTCGTCCCGGCCCTCCTCGTCCTGGCGCAGGTTGATCGCGATCAGGCCGCCGGAGCGCGGGGAGTCGTAGTCCTTGAGCGGGGACTTCTTCACCAGGCCGGCCCGGGTGGCGAGGACCAGGTACGGCTTGTCCTCGTAGGTGCGGACGGCCATCACCTGGGCGATGTGCTCCCCCGGCTGGAAGGCCAGCAGGTTGGCCACGTGCTGGCCGCGGGCGTCGCGGCCGGCGTCCGGCAGCTCGTAGCCCTTGGCGCGGTACACCCGGCCCTTGTTGGTGAAGAACAGGATCCAGTTGTGGGTCGTCGTCACGAAGAAGTGGTCGACGATGTCGTCCTGCTTGAGCTGGGCACCGCGCACGCCCTTGCCGCCGCGCTTCTGCGAGCGGTAGAGGTCGGAGCGGGTCCGCTTGACGTAGCCGCCACGGGTGATCGTGACGACGATGTCCTCCTCGGCGATGAGGTCCTCGATGGAGAGGTCGCCGTCGGAGGGGATCAGGGTCGAGCGGCGCTCGTCGCCGTACTTTTCGACGATCGCGGCGAGCTCCTCGGAGATGATCTCGCGCTGGCGGGTCGGCGAGGCCAGGATGGCGTTGTACTCGTCGATCTTGCGCTGCAGCTCGTCGTGCTCGTCCGTGATCCGCTGGCGCTCCAGGGCGGCCAGCCGGCGCAGCTGCATCTCCAGGATCGCGTTGGCCTGGAGCTCGTCGATGTCCAGCAGGCCCATCAGACCGGTGCGGGCGGCGTCGGCGCTGGCCGAGGCCCGGATCAGCGCGATGACCTCGTCGATCAGGTCCAGGGCCTTGAGCAGCGCGCGCAGGATGTGGGCGCGCTCCTCGGCCTTGCGCAGGCGGAACCTGGTGCGCCGGACGATGACCTCGACCTGGTGGTTGACCCAGTGCCGGATGAAGGCGTCGAGCGACAGCGTGCGCGGCACGCCGTCGACCAGGGCCAGCATGTTGGCGCCGAAGTTGGTCTGCAGCTCGGTGTGCTTGTACAGGTTGTTGAGCACGACCTTGGCGACCGCGTCGCGCTTGAGCACGACCACCAGGCGCTGGCCGGTGCGGGACGAGGACTCGTCCCGGACGTCGGCGATGCCGGCGATCTTGCCGTCCTTGACCAGGTCGGCGATCTTGAGCGCGAGGTTGTCCGGGTTGACCTGGTACGGCAGCTCGGTGATCACCAGGCACTGGCGGCCCTGGATCTCCTCGACCTCGACCACGGCCCGCATGGTGACCGAGCCGCGGCCGGTGCGGTAGTAGTCGTCGATCCCGCGGCGGCCGACGATCAGCGCGCCGGTGGGGAAGTCGGGGCCCTTGATCCGCTCGATCAGGGCCTCGAGCAGCTCCTCGGCGGAGGCCTCGGGGTTCTCCAGGTACCAGAGCGCGCCGGAGGCGACCTCGCGCAGGTTGTGCGGCGGGATGTTGGTGGCCATGCCGACCGCGATGCCGGTGGCACCGTTGACCAGCAGGTTGGGGATGCGCGCGGGCAGGACGGTCGGCTCCTGGGAGCGGCCGTCGTAGTTGGGCGCGAAGTCGACGGTCTCCTCGTCGATGTCGCGCATCATCTCCATGGCCAGCGGCATCATCTTGCACTCGGTGTAGCGCATGGCCGCCGCCGGGTCGTTGCCCGGGGAGCCGAAGTTGCCGTTGCCGTCCACCAGCGGCATCCGCATCGACCACGGCTGGGCCAGGCGGACCACGGTGTCGTAGATCGAGGTGTCACCGTGCGGGTGGTAGTTGCCCATCACGTCGCCGACGACGCGGGCGCACTTGTAGTAGCCCTTCTCGGGCCGGTACCCGCCGTCGTACATCGCGTAGAGCACGCGGCGGTGCACCGGCTTGAGGCCGTCGCGGACCTCGGGGAGCGCCCGGCTGACGATCACGCTCATCGCGTAGTCGAGGTACGAGCGCTGCATCTCGGTCTCGAGCTCGACCGGCTCGATCCGCATGGTCACCTGGGTGGTGGCCTCGGCGGCGGGGGACTCGGGGGTCTCGGGCTGGTCGCCTTCGGGACGGTTGTCGTCGACCACTGGTGGTCAGTTTCCTTTCACGCGGACTGGTACGTGCGGGGCCTGGTTCGCAGGCGTCACACGTCCAGGAAGCGGACGTCCTTGGCGTTGCGCTGGATGAAGGAGCGGCGGGCCTCGACGTCCTCGCCCATCAGCACGGAGAACAGCTCGTCGGCGCGGGCGGCGTCCTCCAGGGTGACCTGGAGCAGCAGGCGGTGCTCGGCGTCCATGGTGGTGACCCGGAGCTCCTCGGCGTTCATCTCGCCGAGACCCTTGAAGCGCTGGATCGCGTCGTCCTTGGGCAGCCGGCGCCCGGCCTCCACGCCGGCCGCGATCAGCGCGTCGCGCTCGCGGTCGGAGTAGGCGTACTCGAAGTCGTCCTTGCCCCACTTGATCTTGTACAGCGGCGGCATGGCGAGGTAGACGTACCCGGACTCGACCAGCGGCCGCATGAAGCGGAACAGCAGGGTGAGCAGCAGGGTGCGGATGTGCTGTCCGTCGACGTCGGCGTCGGCCATCAGGACGATCTTGTGGTAGCGCAGCTTGGACTCGTCGTAGTCCTCCTGGATGCCGCAGCCGAAGGCCGAGATCAGCGCCTGGACCTCGGTGTTCTGCAGCACCTTGTCGATCCGGGCCTTCTCGACGTTCAGGATCTTGCCGCGGATCGGCAGGATGGCCTGGGTGCGCGGGTCGCGGCCCTGCTTGGCCGAGCCGCCGGCGGAGTCACCCTCGACGATGAAGATCTCGCACTCGGACGGGTCCTTGGACTGGCAGTCCGAGAGCTTGCCCGGCAGCGAGGCGGACTCCAGCAGGCCCTTGCGGCGGGTCAGGTCGCGGGCCTTGCGGGCGGCGACGCGCGCGGTGGCGGCCTGGATGGACTTGCGGATGATGTCCGAGGCCTCGTTGGGGTTGCGGTCCAGCCAGTCGTTGAGCTGCTCGTGGACGACCTTCTGGACGAAGGTCTTCGCCTCGGTGTTGCCGAGCTTGTCCTTGGTCTGGCCCTCGAACTGCGGCTCGCCGAGCTTGACCGAGATGATCGCGGTCAGGCCCTCGCGGATGTCCTCGCCGGAGAGGTTGTCGTCCTTCTCGCGGAGCAGCTTCTTGTCCCGCGCGTAGCGGTTGACCAGGCCGGTCAGCGCGGCGCGGAAGCCCTCCTCGTGGGTGCCGCCGCCGTGGGTGTGGATGGTGTTGGCGAAGCTGTAGACCCCCTCGGTGTAGGAGGAGTTCCACTGCATCGCGATCTCCACCGAGATCGCCTTGTCCTTGTCCTCCGCCTCGAAGTCGATCACCGAGGGGTGGATGACCTCGCCCTTGCGGGAGTTGAGGTGGGCGACGAAGTCGGCGATGCCGCCGTCGTACTTGTACGTGACGGTGAGCGGCTTGCCCTCCTCGTCCACGTGCTCGGGGCGCTCGTCGGTCAGCGAGATCGACAGGCCCTTGTTGAGGAAGGCCATCTCCTGGAAGCGCCGGGAGAGCGTCTCGAAGGAGTAGACGGTGGTCTCGAAGATGTCGGGGTCGGCCCAGAAGGTCACCGTGGTGCCGGTGCGGTCGGTCTCGGCGCCCTTGACCAGGGGGGCGGTCGGCGCGCCCATCTTGTAGTCCTGGGTCCAGATGTGGCCGTCCTTGTGGATCTCCACCGAGAGCCGGGTGGACAGCGCGTTCACCACCGAGACGCCGACGCCGTGCAGACCGCCGGAGACGGCGTAGCCGCCGCCGCCGAACTTGCCGCCCGCGTGCAGGACGGTGAGCACGACCTCGACGGCCGGCTTGTCCTGGCCGGGGACGATGTCCACCGGGATGCCGCGGCCGTTGTCGACGCAGCGGATGGCGCCGTCGGCCATGATCGTCACGTCGATGGTGTCGGCGTACCCCGCCATCGCCTCGTCGACGGAGTTGTCCACGACCTCCTGCACCAGGTGGTGCAGGCCGCGCTCACCGGTGGAACCGATGTACATGCCGGGGCGCTTGCGGACGGCGTCGAGGCCTTCCAGCACCTGGATGTTGCTACCGGTGTAGGAAGCCTGGTCGGTCTGGTCTGGGGTCTGGCTGGGGTTGCCGGAATCGGCCACGAAGCGCCCTCTCTGGCACAGCGCGGGCCGCATTCCAGCCCCGTGCGGGCGGGCGTGCGACCACGGCGTTTCGACTCGGTTGCCACTAGCAACAGTGTTTGGCTCTCAGTCTACCGGTACGACTGACAGAGATGGGCGTTTGGCAGCCCTTGAAGGCAGATATGCCGCCCTGAATCCCCTCGGGACGTGTCCCGATACTCGACCCGGGGGCCGGAGGCGCCTGGAAGGGCCGTCAGGGGTTCCGGAAGATCGCGGTCCGATCCCGGCCGGGGCCGATCGCCGCCGGCCGGGCTCAGCCCCAGGTGTCGCCCGGGCCCTTGCTCCCCGGCGCGCGCAGCCGGCCGTAGCCGCGGGCCGGCGCGGCCGGGCCGAGCACCTTAATGGTGCGGACCGTGCCGTGGCCCAGCTCGTGGTTCAGACGGGCCACCAACTGCCGTGCCAGCCAGCGCAGTTGGGTGGCCCACGCAGTGGAGTCGCACTGCACGGTGAGCACCGCGGCGGCCTCGTCGTAGGAGGAGGGGTGGCAGTGCGCGGCGATGTCCGGGCCGACGATCTGCGGCCAACGGCCCATCACCCCGCCGACCGCGGCCGAGGACTCCCAGCCGCGCTCGGTCAGCAGCCGGTTCAGCGCCGCCCCCAGCGGCACCGGGTCGCGGCCGTCCGAGCGGGCGCCGCTGCGCAGCCCGTGCCGCTTCGCCTCGCGCTTCTGCTGGACCTGCTCACCGCGCTGACGGGCCTGGGCCCGGGCCGCCCGCAGCGCGGATCGGGCGAGGTCGGCACCGGTGGGCTCGGCGGTGCCGGGGCCGGGGGAGGTCTCCGCCGAATCGCTCACGGCGATCTCCTTTCCCCAGCCTGTGGACAACCCGATGAGCCGTCCAGCCTACGGGAGCGCGCGCACGCCGGACGTCGGCACCCGCCGCGGTGCGGGTGCCGACGGCAAGGCTTCGGTTCGGTAAGGGTCGGGCCGGTACGGGTCGGGCCGGTACGAGTGGGGGCTCAGGCGTCGATCCGGCGCACGGCGCCGTCGGAGACCGCGAAGCGGGCGCCGGCCAGCGCCTTCGGCACGTCCTCGGCCACCGCCGCGGTCACCAGCACCTGCTCGCCGTCGGCCACCAGCTCGGCCAGCCGGTCCCGGCGGGCGGCGTCCAGCTCGGCGAACACGTCGTCCAGCACCAGCACCGGCTCACCGCCGTCGGCGCGCAACAGCTCGTACGAGGCCAGCCGCAGCGCCAGCGCGAACGACCAGGACTCGCCGTGGCTGGCGTAGCCCTTGGCCGGCAGCGGGCCCAGCTTGAGCACCAGCTCGTCGCGGTGCGGGCCGACCAGGGTGATCCCCCGCTCGACCTCCTGCTTGCGGACCGCCTGCAACGCCGCCAGCAGCTGTTCCTCGGCCTGCTCCCGGCTGCTCGGCAGCTCGCCCTCGAAGGAGCTGCGGTACTCCAGGACGGTCTCCCCGCCGCCCGGGGCCACCCGGCCGTACGCCGCCGTCACCAGCGGTTGCAGGGCGGCCACCAGCTGGATCCGGAAGGCCGTCAGCTCGGCCCCGGCGCGGGCCAGGTGGCCGTCCCAGACCTCCAGGGTGGACAGGTCGGCCCCCTTGCCGCCGCCGGCCCGGCGGGCCATCGCGGCGGTCTTGAGCAGGGCGTTGCGCTGCTTGAGCACCCGCTCGTAGTCCTGTCGGACCCCGGCCAGCCGGGGTGCCCGGGCGGTCAGCAGCTCGTCCAGGAAGCGCCGGCGCTCACCCGGATCGCCCTTGACCAGGCTGAGGTCCTCGGGGGCGAACAGCACGGTGCGCAGCAGGCCCAGCACGTCGCGCGGGCGGACGTTGTCGGAGCGGTTGATCCGGGCCCGGTTGGCCTTGCCCGCCGTGAGCTCCAGCTCGATCAGGGTGGAGCGGCCGCGGTCCACCACCGAGGTGCGGATGACCGCCCGCTCGGCGCCCAGCCGGATCAGCGGGGCGTCGGTGGCGACCCGGTGGCTGCCCAGGGTGGCGACGTAGCCGATCGCCTCGACCAGGTTGGTCTTGCCCTGGCCGTTGGGCCCGACGAAGGCCGTCACGCCCGGGTCGAGGGGAACCTCGGCCCGGGCGTACGACCGGAAGTCGGCGAGCGACAGGTGCGCGACGTGCATGGCTGTGGACTGCGCCCGCCTTCTGTGTCTGGGGCTACCCGGCCGGGGCTACCCGGGGAACGGCCCCCGGGGCCCCGGCCGGTTCTCGGTTACTTGGACTCGACCGCGTGGCCGCCGAACTGGTTGCGCAGCGCGGCGATCATCTTCATCTGCGGCGAGTCGTCCTGACGGGAGGCGAAGCGGGCGAACAGCGAGGCGGTGATCGCCGGCAGCGGCACGGCGTGGTCGATCGCGGCCTCGACGGTCCAGCGGCCCTCGCCGGAGTCGGCGGCCCAGCCGCGCAGCTTGTCCAGGTGCTCGTCGTCGTCCAGGGCGCGGACGGCCAGGTCCAGCAGCCAGGAGCGGATGACGGTGCCCTCCTGCCAGCTGCGGAAGACCTCGCGCACGTCGGTGACCTCGGGGGCGGCCTCCAGCAGCTCCCAGCCCTCGGCGAAGGCCTGCATCATCGCGTACTCGATGCCGTTGTGGACCATCTTGGCGAAGTGGCCGGCGCCGACCGCGCCCGCGTGCACCGAGCCGAAGTCGCCCTCGGGCTTGAGCGCGTCGAAGACCGGCTGGACCAGGGCGACATGCTCGGCGTCGCCGCCGTACATCAGCGCGTAGCCGTTCTCCAGGCCCCAGACGCCGCCGGAGACGCCGCAGTCGACGAAGCCGATGCCCTTGGCCGCCAGCGCCTCGGCGTGCTTGATGTCGTCGGTCCAGCGGGAGTTGCCGCCGTCCACCACGACGTCGCCGGGGGAGAGCAGCTCGGCGAGCTCGTCCACGGTCGCCTGGGTCGCGGCACCGGCCGGGACCATCACCCAGACCACGCGCGGGCCCTGGAGCTTGGAGACGAGCTCCTGCAGGGTCTCGACGTCGGAGATCTCCGGGTTGCGGTCGTATCCGATGACGGTGTGGCCGGCGCGGCGGATCCGCTCGCGCATGTTGCCGCCCATCTTGCCGAGACCGATGAGGCCGAGCTCCATGACCAAATCCTTACTGTGGGGACGTGCTGGCGGCGGCGCCGTTGCCGCATCCCCGAGCCTACGCTTCCGGGGCATCCGGACTCCGCGCGGTCGGGCCGACCGGGTCGACGGGGTCGGGACGTCCACAGGCTGTGCACAACGGGTGTGCACAGCCTGTGGGTGACCGGACCGGCCGGGGTCGGCCGGAGCAGATCGCCGGCCGAGGCCGGCCGTCAGCCGGAGAGGCGGACCGGCATGATCAGGTACTGGTAGGCCTTGTCCTCCTCGGCGTCCACCGAGACCTTGCCGCTGAGCAGGGCCGGCTTGGTCGGGGTGGTGAAGCTGAGCTGGGCGAACGGGGAGTCGATGGCCTTGAGGCCCTCCTCCAGGTAGCCCGGGTTGAAGGCGATCGAGATGTCGTCGCCCTCCAGGTCGGCCTCGATCCGCTCGGTGGCCTGGGCGTCGTCGCCCGAGCCGGCCTCCAGGGTCAGCACGCCCTGCTCGAAGTTGAGCCGGACCGGGGTGTTGCGCTCGGCGACCAGCGAGACGCGCTTGAGCGCCTCCAGGAAGGGCTGGGTCTGGATCGCGGCGACCGCGCTGAACTCGGTCGGGAAGAGGCTGCGGAACTTGGGGAACTCGCCCTCCAGCAGCCGGGTGGTGGTGCGGCGGCCGGCGCCCTCGAAGCCGATCAGGCCCTCGCCCGCGCCGCCCGAGGAGAGCGCGATGGAGACGGTGTCGCCGCTGCCCAGGGACTTGGCGATGTCCTGGAGGGTCTTGGCGGGCACCAGGGCGACCGCGGAGATGTCCGACTGCTCGGGCTTCCACAGCAGGTCGCGGACGGCGAAGCGGTAGCGGTCGGTGGCGGCCAGGGTGATCCGGTCGCCCTCGATCTCGACCCGGACGCCGGTGAGCACCGGCAGGGTGTCGTCCCGGCCGGCCGCGACGGCGGCCTGGCTGACCGCGGAGGCGAAGACGTCCCCGGAGACGGTGCCGGTGGCGGTCGGCATCTGGGGCAGCGCCGGGTACTCGTCCACCGGGAGGGTGGGGAGGGTGAAGCGGGAGCTGCCGCAGACCACGCTGACCCGCTGGCCGTCGGTGGAGATCTCAACCGGCCTGTTGGGGAGGTTGCGCGAGATGTCGTTGAGCAGGCGACCGGAGACCAGCACGGTGCCGGCCTCCTCGACGTCCGCCTCCAGCTCGACCCGGGCCGAGACCTCGTAGTCGAAGCCGGACAGCGCCAGGCTGCCCTCCTGCGCGGTCAGCAGCAGGCCGGCCAGCACCGGCACCGGCGGCCGTGCCGGGAGGCTGCGGGCAGCCCAGGCCACCGCCTCCGCGAGGACGTCACGCTCCACCCGGAACTTCACCGGTAACCGCCTCCTGGATCGAGCGCTCCCGCTCGCACTCTGGTTCGTCTGATCTTGATCGTGGGTCCGCCTGTCCGCCGAGCTCTACCACTCCGCTTCCAGTCGCAAAGGACAGTCTGACGTACTCCGCCGACAGACGGGGCAGACGGGCGGAAGCGAGGCCGAACAGATGTCGGGGCGCGGTTGTCCACAGATTTCGGGACCACCCACTTTGAAAGCAGGTTCACGGTCTAACTGTGTAGCGGTAGTAGTAGGGCCTGTGGAAACCGTGGATAACCCTGTTTCCGCAGGCCAGCGCCCGGATTTTGTCCACAGTGGGTGTGGACGGCGGCTGTGGACGGGCAGGCCGCGCTGTGGACAGCCGAGCGTTACCCACAGGGCACGCTGCGTATCCACAGGTTATCCCCAGGACTGTCCCCAGATCCGGGACCGGTTATCCACGGGCCCCGGTCAACTTTACGTGACGCCTTTCACACCAGGGTATGAACGGCTGCCCAAGGTTGTCGAACTGTGGACCCCGCTGTGGACAACCTGGGGATAACCGCCCCGGCCCTGGGGACAACCGGTGGATAACCCGGACGGCCCACTGGTGGCCCGTCAATTGTCCACACCCTGTGGACAACGGTTGTGCACAAGTCCACAGGCACCTGACCTGCGCGGAAGAGCGTAGCGGCGCCGGGCCTGTGGACGAATTCTGGATAACTCCGGACTCCCCGGCCTGTGGACGGCGCGGAAGGGGCCCGGCCTGTGGACAACTGCCGTGCGCGCCCCCGGTTTTCGAATCACCGGGCAGTTGTTCGGCGCGGGCTGTGGACCGGTGGGACGTCCGTCGCGCGGATACCTGCCCGGCGGCGGCCCGGTGCACACCTGTGGATATGGCAAAAGGGCGTCAGGATCGCTCCTGACGCCCTTCCGGGGGTGCTCCGGTCCGCGCCCCAACTCGCGGGGGACGGCTAGCTCTTGATGCGGTTGGTCAGTTCGGTGACCTGGTTGTAGATCGAGCGCCGCTCGGCCATCAGCGAGCGGATCTTCCGGTCCGCGTGCATCACCGTGGTGTGGTCGCGGCCGCCGAACTGGGCGCCGATCTTCGGCAGCGAGAGGTCGGTGAGCTCCCGGCACAGGTACATGGCGATCTGCCGGGCCGTCACCAGCACCCGGCTGCGCGAGGAGCCGCAGAGGTCGTCCACACCGAGGCCGAAGTAGGCGGCGGTCTGCTGCATGATGACCTGCGCGGTGATCTCCGGGCCGGCGTCCTCGTCCCCGCCGGGGATCAGGTCCTTGAGGACGATCCCCGCCAACTCCAGGTCCACCGGCGCCCGGTTGAGGTTGGCGAAGGCGGTCACCCGGATCAGCGCGCCCTCCAACTCCCGGATGTTGCGGGTGATCCGGGAGGCGATGAACTCCAACACGTCGGCGGGGGCGTTGAGTTGTTCCTGGATCGCCTTCTTGCGCAGGATCGCGATCCGGGTCTCCAGCTCCGGCGGGGTGACGTCGGTGATCAGGCCCCACTCGAAGCGGTTGCGCAGCCGGTCCTCCAGCGTGGTCAGCAACTTGGGCGGCCGGTCCGAGGACAGCACGATCTGCTTGTTCGCGTTGTGGAGGGTGTTGAAGGTGTGGAAGAACTCCTCCTGGGTGGACTCCTTGCTCGCCAGGAACTGGATGTCGTCCACCAGCAGGATGTCCATGTCCCGGTAGCGGCGGCGGAAGGTGTCCGCCTTGCCGTCCCGGATCGAGTTGATGAACTCGTTGGTGAACTCCTCCGAGGACACGTAGCGCACCCGGGTGCCCGGGAAGAGGCTGCGCGAGTAGTGCCCGATGGCGTGCAGCAGGTGGGTCTTGCCCAGCCCGGACTCGCCGTAGATGAAGAGCGGGTTGTACGCCTTGGCCGGGGCCTCGGCGACGGCCACCGCCGCCGCGTGGGCGAAGCGGTTGCTGGCGCCGATGACGAAGGTGTCGAACAGGTACTTGGGGTTCAGCCGGGCGGCCGGCTCGTCCTTGCGGGAGCCGCCGGCCGGGGGAGCACCGGGCGGGGCGGGCACCCCGGGGACGGCGGGGCGCTCGGTCGGCGGCTCCGCGGCCGACTTCTCGGCCGGGCGTCCGCCGGAGGGCCGGGAGCCGTGTCCGCGGCGCCCGGCGCCGGTGCGGGGCTGCTCGCCGGGGCCGGGGCCGTACGCGCCGCCGAAGAGGTCGCCCTGGGTCGTGGCGGGCGGGCTGGGGAGGTGCCGCGGCGCCGGGCGGGGCGAGGGCTCCTCGGGCTCGTGGTACGGCGCCTGCGGCTCCTGGTAGCCGGGCCAGGGCTGGGCGGGCTGGCCGCCGCCGTAGGGCGCGGGGCGCTGCTCGTAGCCGCCGGTGTCGTAGCGGGGGCGCTCGTAGTCCTGCTCGTACGGCTGCTGGTAGCCCTGGTCGCCGTAGCCGGAGTCCTCCTCGGCCGGGCCCGGGTAGGGCTCGACGGGGGCCTGGGGGGCCGGCGCGGGGGTGGTGGGCACCGCGTTGGCGTCGACCATCACGGCGATCCGGACGGGTCGGCTGAGCTCGCGGCTGAGCGCGTCGGTCAGCTGGGGCAGCAGCCGACCCTCCAGCACCTGCTTGGCCCGCTCGTTCGGGGTCGCCAGCAGGGCGGTGTCGTGCATCATCCACATGGGCTGGGTGCGTTGCACCCACTGCTTGTCCATCTCCCCGACATCGGGGTCGTTGACCAGCCGCTCGACGACCCTCGCCCAGACCGGGACGAGGTCGCTGTTGCCATCAGCCACTGGTGCACGCTTTCGAAGAACAAACCAGACAAGTCCTGCAACGGTAGTCAGCGAACAGAGACGGATCAAGTCGTTGTCCACAGGCTGTGGGTAAACGGCGTCCCGAAGCAGCTGGTTTGACCCTCGGCGCCCGTCCCGCGTACCGTAACCAGGTCGAGTTGTCGATGGCCGCTGCCGCATGTCCGCGGGTCCACCCGCTCCATAAGGCGCGCAGCACGGGCGCCGTGGATTGCCTCAGACCCCAGCCGAACTGGGGCGATGGGCCGGATTTCCGAATTCCAGGGAGATCACGCGGACGCACGGTGACGGCCAAGCGACACCCCGTCATCCTACGATTCACCTCAGGAGCCCCCGAGTGAGCAAGCGCACCTTCCAGCCGAACAACCGTCGTCGCGCGAAGACCCACGGCTTCCGGCTGCGGATGCGTACCCGCGCCGGCCGCGCCATCCTGGCTGCCCGCCGTGGCAAGGGCCGCGCCAGCCTGTCCGCCTGATCCGCACCAGAGTCTGTTGTGCTGCCCTCCGAGAATCGGCTGCGGCGGCGCCAGGACTTCGCGACCGCGGTGAAACGCGGTCGTCGGGCCGGCCGGCCCCTTCTGGTCGTCCATCTCAGCAGAGATGGTGACCCGCAGGGGCAGACCGACCGGACCAGCGACTCCCGCCCGCACGTCGCCGAGGGGACTCCTTCGGCGCGTGCGGGTTTCGTCGTGAGCAAGGCCGTTGGCCCGGCGGTCGTCCGCAACCTGGTGAAGCGCCGGTTGCGCCATCTCGTTCGTGATCGTCTGTCCAGGCTGCCCGCCGGTAGCCTGATAGTGGTGCGTGCGCTGCCCCAGGCCGCGACCGCCTCGTACCAGGAGCTGGAACGCGACCTGGACGCGGCGCTCAAGCGGCTGCTGAGGGCCGAGCCCGCCGCCACGGCGCCGACGGGAGCAGGGCGATGAAGTACCTGCTGATGGGTCTGATCAGGGTCTACCAGTGGACGATCAGCCCACTGCTCGGTCCGGTCTGCCGTTACTACCCCTCGTGCTCGCACTACGGCTACGAAGCCGTGAAGGTGCACGGGGCGGTCAAGGGCGGCGGACTGACCGTGTGGCGCATCCTCCGTTGCAACCCCTGGTCACCTGGCGGGGTGGACCACGTACCGCCCCGCAAGCACCCGGTGTGGCACCGCCGGCTGCGTGATCTGCTGAGCCCCAAGAGCGGGACCGCCGAGCCGGAGCCGGTGGCGAAGCCCGATGCCCAAGGAGTCTGACCGGTGACCTTCGGTTTTCTGAGTCCCCTCTACACAGCGGTGTCCTGGATCATCGTCCAGTTCCACGCGCTGTACAGCAACGTCTTCGACCCGGACGGTGGCTGGGCCTGGGGTCTGGCCATCGCGTCGATGGTGGTCGTCATCCGGATCTGCCTGATCCCGCTCTTCGTGAAGCAGATCAAGGCGACCCGGGCCATGCAGGCGATCCAGCCGAAGATGAAGGCCATCCAGGAGCGCTACAAGAACGACCGGCAGCGCCAGTCCGAAGAGATGATGAAGCTGTACAAGGATGCGGGTACCAACCCGTTCTCCAGCTGCCTTCCCATCATCGTTCAGGCGCCCTTCTTCACCGCCCTCTACGGCGTGCTGTCCAACGTCGCCAAGGGCCACGACATCGGCGTGATCCACGGCGGCCTGCTGGTGAGCGCCGGCAAGGCGCACATCTTCGGCGCCCCGCTGTCCGCGACCTTCCTCGGCAGCCCGGAGACCAGCGTCAAGATCGTCACCGCGGTGATGATCGTCATGATGTCGCTGTCGCAGTTCGTCACCCAGCGCCAGCTGATGACCAAGAACGTCGACCTCACGGTCAAGACGCCGTTCATGCAGCAGCAGAAGATGCTGATGTACGTCTTCCCGGTCATGTTCGCCGTGATGGGCATCAACTTCCCGGTCGGTGTCCTGGTCTACTGGCTGACCACCAACGTCTGGTCGATGGGCCAGCAGCTGGTCGTGATCCACAACAACCCGACCCCGGGCAGCAAGGCCTTCGAGGAGCGCCAGGCGCGGCTCAAGAAGGCCGGCCGACTGCGTTCGGACGGTACGGAGATCAAGGGCGCGCTCTGGGGCATGCTGCCCCCGTCCAAGACGGCCATCGCCGAGGCGGCCTCCGCCGCCGCCGTGGTGGAGGAGTCGGTCCGGGCGAGCCGCCAGCAGCCCCGCCGCCAGAGCAAGGCCCAGCGCCAGCAGGCCGGTGCCGGCCAGGCGACCGAGGCGAGCGAGGCCACCCAGGTCGAGCAGGCCGCCGAGGACGCCGTCCCGGCGGACTCCGGCGCCAAGACGACGGCTGCCAAGCAGACCGCGGCCAAGCCCGGCGGCACCAAGCAGGGCACCCGGCAGCAGCCCAAGCGCGGCGGCCAGCGGCCGAAGAAGAAGTCCTGACCCGGCTTCTGCGAAGAGCTTCGTTCCCCGCCCGCCAGCCGGGCCCCATCTCCGAAGGAGTCCATCAGTGACGGAAGGCACCACCTCCGCCGTCGAGGCCGAGGACGTCGCCAGCACCGACGAGAGCGTCATCACCCGCCTGGAGCAGGAGGGCGACATCGCGGCGGACTACCTGGAGGGTCTGCTCGACATCGCGGACCTCGACGGTGACATCGACATGGACGTCGAGGGTGACCGCGCCCTGGTGTCCATCGTCAGCGACGGCAACGACCGCGCGCTGCAGCGCCTGGTCGGCCAGGACGGCGAGGTGCTGGAAGCCCTGCAGGAGCTGACCCGGCTGGCCGTCCACCGGGAGACCGGCGAGCGCAGCCGTCTCATGCTGGACATCGCCGGCTTCCGGGCCCGCAAGCGCGAGGAGCTGGCCGCCCTCGGCGCCAAGGCCGCCGAGCAGGCGAAGAGCAGCGGCGAGCAGGTCAAGCTGCGGCCGATGACGCCCTTTGAGCGCAAGGTCGTCCACGACGCGGTCGCGGCCGCCGGTCTGCGCAGTGAGTCGGAGGGCGAGGAGCCCCAGCGGTGCGTGGTCGTGCTGCCGGCCTGAGGCCGTCGGGACGATGACCGGTCGCCTCGGTGACCGGTGAGTCTTGTCGAACGCGACCCCGTCCGCCTCGTGCGGGCGGGGTCGTTGTTCCTTCTGGGATGTTTCACGTGAAACAGTGCGTTGAGCGGGTCGGTGGATCCGGAGATCGGAGAGGTCGAGATGGACACGGAGAACGCGGCCACCGGCCGTCCGGGGGCGGACGTGAACCCTGACGCGGAGGAGCGGGCCGAGCTGCCCGAGCTGGACGTGTTGGCCGAGGCGCCGGCGGCTGCCCGGGAGGTCTTCGGCGACCGCTTCGACGCCGCCGTCCGCTACACCGAGCTGCTGGCCACGGCGGGCGTCCGGCGCGGGCTGATCGGGCCCCGCGAGGTGCCCCGGCTGTGGGACCGGCACGTCCTGAACTGCGCGGTGCTGGCCGAGCTGCTGCCCACCGGCTCCACCCTGTGCGACGTCGGCTCCGGCGCCGGCCTGCCCGGCATCCCGGTGGCGCTGGCCCGCCCGGACGTCTCGGTGACCCTGCTGGAGCCGCTGCTGCGCCGGACCACCTTCCTGGAGGAGGTCGTCCGGGAGCTGGGGCTGGAGAACGTCACGGTGCTGCGCGGCCGCGCCGAGGAGATGATCGGCAAGCTCGCGGTGGACGTGGTGACCGCCCGGGCCGTGGCACCGCTGGACCGGCTGGCCGGCTGGGGCATGCCGCTGCTGCGCCCGCACGGGCAGATGCTGGCGCTCAAGGGCGACAGCGCCGAGCAGGAGCTGGCCGACTCGCGCGCCGGGCTGGCCAAGCTGGGCGCCGTCGAGTGGACCGTCATCTCGGTCGGCGAGGGCACCCTGGAGACCTCCACCCGGGTGGTGCAGGTCAAGGCGGGGGAGAGCCCCGGCGGGGTGAAGGCCGCGACCAAGCGGGCCAAGGCGGCCCGGGCCGGGCGCAACGCCGGTGCCAAGACCGGTGACCGCGCCCGGGGCGGGCGCCGCCGCGGCACCCGCTGAGGTCCTCGGTTCGGAACGACGGGCGGACGGCTCCCCTCGGAAGGGGGGAACCGTCCGCCCGTCGTCGTTCAGGTGACCGGTGGGCCTTCGGTGGGACATCGGAGTGTCGCAACGTCAGATTTCCGGCATAGCGGGCATGGTGTTTCACGTGAAACGTCGCTCTCTGCTCTCCGACGGTCTCGATTTCCGGCTCCGCCTCGGGCTCAGCCGCTTTCGGGCCGCGACTGTTGCCGCTCCGGTTTCACGTGAAACACTGAGCCCCATGCAGGACTCGGAGACCATCGACCAGATCGATGACACGCCCATCGCACGGGCTGCCCAGGCTGCGGTTCAGGCGATCGGCCGGGCGGGGGAGGGGCTGCCGCGGCCCGCCGCCACCCGGGTGATCGTGGTCGCCAACCAGAAGGGCGGGGTGGGCAAGACCACCACCACCGTGAACATGGCCGCCTCGCTGGCCATGCACGGACTGCGCGTCCTGGTGGTCGACCTCGACCCCCAGGGCAACGCCTCCACCGCCCTCGGCATCGACCACCACGCCGAGGTGCCGTCCATCTACGACGTCCTGGTCGAGGGCAAGCCCCTGGCCGACGTGGTCCAGCCGGTCGTGGACGTCGAGGGGCTCTTCTGCGTCCCCGCCACCATCGACCTGGCCGGCGCCGAGATCGAGCTGGTCTCGCTGGTGGCCCGGGAGAGCCGGCTGCAGCGCGCCATCGCCGCCTACGAGCAGCCGCTGGACTACATCCTGATCGACTGTCCGCCCTCGCTGGGCCTGCTGACCGTCAACGCCCTGGTGGCCGGTCAGGAGGTGCTGATCCCGATCCAGTGCGAGTACTACGCGCTGGAGGGCCTCGGCCAGCTGCTGCGCAACGTCGAGCTGGTGCGCGCCCACCTCAACCCCACGCTGCACGTCTCGACCATCCTGCTCACCATGTACGACGCCCGGACCAGGCTGGCCGCCCAGGTGGCCGAGGAGGTCCGGACCCACTTCCAGGCCGAGGTGCTGAGCACGGCGATCCCGCGCTCGGTCCGCATCTCGGAGGCGCCCAGCTACGGGCAGACGGTGCTGACCTACGACCCGGGCTCCACCGGGGCGCTCTCGTACCTGGAGGCCGCCCGCGAGCTCGCGCTGCGCGCGGTGGGCCAGGGCGGCGGCTCGTCGGTCGGTCAGCAGCGGGACGGCAGCGGTACGGGGCACGGCGCCCCGATGGCACAGCACGGTACGACGGAGGGTCATCAGTGAGTGGTCGCAGGGGTCTGGGACGAGGGCTCGGGGCGCTGATCGGCCCCGCAGTACCGGCCGACGGCGGGGCGGCGCAGCCCGCCGCCGCCACGTCCGCGCCGACCTCGGTGGTGGCGACCGGCACGACGTCACCGGCCTCGGTGCCGGTGCTGTCGGGCGGCCGCGCCACGGTGGCGGCCCGCGCGGCCGTCGGACGGCAGGCGGAGCAGCCGGTGCCGGCGCCGGTGCCCGGTGCCTCCTTCGCCGAGCTTCCGCTGGACGCGATCACCCCCAACCCGCGCCAGCCGCGCGAAGTGTTCGACGAGGACAAGCTGGCCGAGCTGGTGGCCTCCATCAAGGAGGTCGGCCTGCTCCAGCCGATCGTGGTGCGCCAGGTCGCGGCCGAGCGCTACGAGCTGATCATGGGCGAGCGCCGCTGGCGCGCTTCCCGCGAGGCGGGGCTGGAGCGGATCCCGGCGATCGTCCGGGCCACCGAGGACGACAAGCTGCTGCTGGACGCCCTCCTGGAGAACCTCCACCGGGCCGAGCTGAACCCGCTGGAGGAGGCGGCCGCCTACGACCAGCTGATGCGGGACTTCTCCTGCACCCACGAGGAGCTGGCCGACCGGATCGGCCGCTCGCGTCCGCACGTCTCCAACACCCTGCGGCTGCTGAGGCTCCCGGCGTCCGTCCAGCGCCGGCTGGCGGCCGGCACGCTGACGGCCGGGCACGCCCGGGCGCTGCTGCCGCTGACGGATCCCGAGGCGCAGGAGAAGCTGGCCGCGCGGATCATCGCCGAGGGCCTCACGGTGCGCAACGTCGAGGAGCTCGTCGTCCTGCTGCGCTCGGAGGAGCCGAAGGGGGAGAAGCGCCAGGCGCCGAAGGCGGGCAGGATCATCTCCCCGGCGTTCAACGACCTGGCGAGCCGGCTGTCGGACCGCTTCGACACCCGGGTCAAGGTCGAGGTGTCGCAGCGTGGCGGGAAGCTGGGCAAGGGCAAGGTGGTGCTGGAGTTCGGTTCGGTCGAGGACCTGAACCGGATCCTGGACAGCATGGCCCCGGGCGAGGACGGTCTGCGGCTGTCGCAGGGCTGAGCCGGTCGGCCGGACCGGGGGCGACGACCCGATGGGTGCATGTGCCACGTGAGCGCTGTTTCACGTGAAACATGCACCCATCGGCGTTGGTGGGGGCATGCTCGACCGTGAAAGGGAGGAGGAGGTGCGGGCCATGGGACGCCGGATCGCTCCGCTGACGCTGGACAACCTCGCGGACCTGCCGACGGGCTGCCGTTCCTGCGTGTTCTGGGAGCTGGACCCGGTCAGCGCGAAGGAGGCGGTGGAGTCGGGGAAGCCGGAGCTGGAGAAGGAGGGGTGGATCTCCGCGGTGCTGCTGGAGTGGGGGTCCTGCGGTCGGATCGTCTACGTGGACGACCGGCCGGCCGGCTTCGTGCTCTACGCGCCGCCCGCGTACGTCCCCCGCTCGCAGTCCTTCCCGACCAGCCCGGTCGCGCCGGACGCCGTTCAGCTGATGGTCAGCCGGGTGCTGCCGGGCTACCAGCGCCAGGGGCTGGGCCGGGTGCTGGTGCAGACCGTCGCCAAGGACCTGCTGGGGCGCGGGGTACGGGCGATCGAGGCCTTCGGCTGGGCGGGCCGGGTGCCCACCAGCTGCGTGCTGCCGGCCGACCACCTGCTCGCGGTCGGCTTCAAGACCGTACGGCCGCACCCGCGCTACCCGAGGCTGCGGCTGGAGGCGCGCACCACGCTCTCCTGGCGCGGCGACGTGGAGGGGGCGCTGGAGCGGCTGCTCGGCGGTGCGCGGAAGGAGCCGGCGCTGCGGCCGTTCTGAGCGGTACGACGGCGGGGGGGGGGGGGGGGGGGGGGGGGGGGGGGGGGGGGGGGGGGGGGGGGGGGGGGGGGGGGGGGGGGGGGGGGGGGGGGGGGGGGGGGGG